>JBDRZD010000100.1:0-2580 GCA_039803745.1 Caldifarciminota bacterium | reverse complement strand
ATATATTTGACTTTTTTCTAAAAAATCCTGTGTAATTAAAAATTATATTCAAAGAAAAATGGGAAGGAGATATTCACAGGTTTTTCTTGTAAAATATAAGATTGCAAAGAATATTGTTGATTCAATGAATTTAAAAAAGGGTGAATGGGTTATTGAAGTAGGACCTGGTAAGGGGATTTTAACAAAGGAACTTCTTTCAAGGAATGTAAAAGTTGTTGCAATAGAGGTTGATAGAAAACTCTGTCAATTTTTAAGGGAAAACATAATAGATTTAGATTTTTTTCTTGAGGAGAATGATGTTTTAAAAGTGGATTTTTACGAACTTTTTAAAAAATATAAGATAAAGAAGGCAAAACTTGTATCAAATTTGCCATACCATATTACAACTCCCTTTCTTGAAAAAATAATAAAGGAGAGGTATCTTTTTGAAGAAATATACCTTACTTTACAGAAAGAAGTTGTTGACAGAATAACTTCTTTACCAAAGAATAAAACTTATGGTTCCTTAACAATTTTTATAAATTATTTTATGGAAGTTGAGGTTCTTTTCCCTATCCCCCGTTTTTTCTTCAGACCAATTCCGAGCGTAAGTTCAATATTCATAAAACTTAAGCCAAGGGAAAAAAATTATCCACTTGTTTATGATGAGGAAATATTTTTTAAACTTGTAAGAAAGGTTTTTTCTCAAAGGAGAAAACAGATTAAAAATATTTTAAAAGAATTTCTTGATGAAAATAGCCTTTCAGAACTTTCAAAAAGTTATGACCTTTCACAAAGAGGTGAAAACTTAACTCCAGAGGATTTTGCCTTTATAAGTGATTTTATTTATAAAAAAAGAAATGAAAAAAGGTGATTTATTTATTCTTTATGGTGATGATGAGGCAAATTATCTTATAACATATGAAGAAAATAAGGAAATACATACCCATAAGGGTAAAGTAATTTTAAGAGAAGGTATTTCTTATGGTGATGTAATTTTTTCTTCAAAAAATTTTCCCTTTTATATCCTTTATCCTGATATTGCTTATTTATCAATGAAGGTAAAGAGAAAAACAACAATAGTTTATCCAAAGGATGCAGGTTTTATAATATTAAATCTTGGAATAAAACCGGGTGATAAAATTTTAGAAGTTGGAACAGGTTCAGGTGCATTTACATTAATTCTTTCAAACTTCATAGGTGAAAATGGAACTCTTTATTCTTTTGAAAAAAGAAAGGAGTTTTTAGAAAATGCAAAAGAGAATTTTGAAAAATTTGGCAAATTTAAAAATGTTATATTTTACAATATGGATTTAGAAAAAGAAATTCCTGATATAGAAGTTGATGCAGCATTTATAGATGTTCCTGAGCCATGGAAACTTATAAAAAATGTTAAAAAAGTTTTAAAAGGTGGAAAAGTTCTTGCAAGTATTTCTCCTAATATTGAGCAGATTAAAAAAACAAAGGAAGTTCTTTTGAATGAAAAATTTGTAAGGATAAGAGTTTATGAGATAATTTTAAGGGAATTTTTGGTAAGGGAGGAAGGGACAAGACCAAAGGAATATCATATAACCCATACAGGTTATTTGATTTTTGCAAATAAGATAAATGAATAGATTTTTAAAAGAGGCAAAGTTTTACAAAACAAAAAATGATGAAGTTATCTGTGAAAATTGCGAGAGAAAATGTAAATTAAAAAAGGGGCAGATAGGTTTTTGCAAAACAAGAAAAAATATAAATGGTAAAATATACACATTATGTTATGGTGATATTTCTTCAATTTCATTAAATCCAATTGAGAAAAAGCCATTTTATCACTTTTATCCAGGAACATATGCGATGACCGTTGGTTCATGGGGATGCAATTTCTTATGTCCATGGTGTCAAAACTGGGAAATAAGTAAATTCCCTCCAAAAAATGAGTATTTTATTTCACCACAGGAATTTATAGATATATGTTTAAAATATAAGGCAGATGGAACATCAATAAGTTTCAATGAACCAACACTTCTTTTTGAATGGTCAGAAGAAGTTTTTAAAATTGCAAAAAGAGAAAAACTATATAATACCTATGTTTCAAATGGATATATGACAGAAAAGGTTTTATATTCTTTAATAGAATCAGGACTTGATGCAATAAATATAGATTTAAAAGGTGATAAAAATGTTTATGAAAAATATTGTGGAGCAGATTATGAGAAGGTTTTCAGAAACATAAAGATATCTTCAAAAAATATTCATACAGAGATTGTTTCATTAATAATAACAGGTGTTAATGATAAAATAAATATTTTTGAAGATATTGCAAAAAGAATTTTAGATGAGATAGGTGATAATATTCCATGGCATTTTACAAGGTATTTTCCTGCATATAAGTTTAAAAATCCTGAAACAGACATAAGGATAATTGAAGAAATTATAGAGAAAGTAAAGGAACTTGGAATAAAATATGTTTATATAGGAAATGTTCCCTTTCATAAATATAACAATACCTATTGTCCAAACTGCAAAAATCTATTAATTAAAAGAGGGATAATGGAAGTTTTAGAAAACAAATTAAAAGATAAAAAATGTCCTCATTGCTTATTTGAGATAAATATT
>JBDRZD010000099.1:0-2655 GCA_039803745.1 Caldifarciminota bacterium | reverse complement strand
TTGTTCTTTTACCATTTTTTCTCTTTTTTCTTTATATTCTTCAAAATATAATATCTCTTTCTTTTTCAATTTTCTCTTCCCCCAAAATATTTAAAGGTGTTATACTTATTTTATTTGAAAGAATAGCTGAAACATCAGTTCCTTCTTCTTTTATTAATTTCATTTTGCCCCCAAGTTTAAACTCTTTGTTCTTTTCAATAATTTCAACAGGATTCAAATAATGAACTTTCCCAAGTTTTGTCCATTCAACCCCTTTTATTTCTTCTTTTTTCACATTTGGAATATTGATATTCCATAGAAATTTTCCCAAATTTTTAAAATTTTTTATAACATAATCTAAAATTTTTTCAAAATAAAAAATAGCAGTATCAAAATTTATATATTCATCATCTCCTATGGAAATAGAAATCCCTGAAATTCCATAAATAAACCCCTCTCTTACACTCGCAACAGTGCCTGAATAAAGAACATCAAGTCCCAAATTATAACCCCTATTTATACCTGATATTATAAGGTCAGGTCTTTCAGAAATTAAATTACCAAACAAAGTTAAAAGAACTGCATCAACAGGTGTCCCTTTTATGACATAAACATTTTCCTCTTTCTTTTTTACTTTTAAAGATTTATTTAATGAAATCGCATGGCTTATTCCAGATTTATTTTCTTCAGGAACAATTGAAAAATATTTTAAATTTTTATTTTTAAAAAAATCAAGCAAAATTCTAAATCCCTTTGAATAATAACCATCATCTGATGTTAAGAAAAAAAAGAGATTCATAAATATCAAATCGGGGCGAGTGGATTTGAACCACCGACCCCCACCACCCCAAGGTGGTGCGCTAACCGGACTGCGCTACGCCCCGATAATGAAGAACTTAATTATAAAGGAAAAGGGGAATTTTTTCAATGATTTAATAGCAAAGTATTTTTTTAAATACCTCTATTGTTCTTTCAATATCATCAAAATCTACATCTTTGTGAGTAACCATTCTAATTTGATTTATAGAAATTGGAAGAGCAAGAATTTTATTTTCTTTTAATTTATATAAAAATTCTTCAATGCTTAATTTAGGATGAAAAAATTCAAATATTACAATATTTGTCTCAACTTCTTCAGGATTAATCTTTATTCCAGGTAATCCGTAAATACCATAAGCAAGTCTTTTTGCCTTTTGATGATCTTCTTCAAGCCTGTTAATCATTTTTTCAAGTGCTACAAGTCCACATGCAGCAAGAACACCTGCCTGTCTCATTCCTCCACCAAGAAATTTTCTTGTTCTTCTTGCCTCATCTATTATTTTTTTATCACCACATAAAACTGAACCAACAGGGCATGAAAGTCCCTTTGAAAAACAAAACATTACAGTATCACAGTATTCTGTCCAATCAGTTATAGGTCTTTTATAAGCAACCGAAGCATTGAAAATTCTTGCTCCATCTATATGTAAATTTATTCCTTCATTTTTTGCAAGAGAATAAACTTCTTTAACATACTCTGGTGATATCACCTTCCCTCCCCAGAAATTATGGGTATTTTCAATACATATAAGGGATGTGCCTGGAATATGTAATTTTCTCTTTCTTATATTTTTCTTTATGAGTTCAATATCTATTTCTCCTTTTTTAGATGGTAAGGGCCTTGGTAAAACCCTTGAGATTAATGAAAGATGGGCAACTTCCATATTGTATATATGGGATTTTTCTTCAACTATTACTTCATCACCTTCATTTGTTAAAACATAAACAGCAATTGAGTTTGCCATTGTTCCTGAAGGAACAAAAAGAGCTGCTTGTTTACCTGTGATTTCAGCACATCTTCTTTCAAGCTCATTTACTGTTGGATCTTCCCCAAAAACATCGTCTCCCACCTCTGCATTATACATTGCTCTCCTCATTTCCTCTGTTGGTTTTGTAACCGTATCACTTCTTAAATCAATTATCTCGTGCATTTTCTCTCCCCCTGTTTTTAATTATTTTTTCATAAGAAATAAGAGATTTTAATAAAATACTCGCATAAGACCCGACCGGAAGATAAAAACTCATTTCAAGATTAATGTTTTCAAAAGAAGTTTTAACATCAAAAGGCAAAAATATAGCATTTCTTTTACTCTTTATTAAATATTTTTTAAATTCATCTCTTATATTTAAACATCTCTGTTTTTCAATTTTATTTAAAATTTCTATAAAATCAAGGTCACCCTCTTTATCCTCTATAAGAGGAAAAGGGAAATTTTTATTTAATAGTCTTGACTTTATATCCGGTGGTAATATTCTATAAAAGAAAAATGGATTTAATTTATGTCTTGCACGATAACCTTTTAATCCCAAACTTTTCAAAAAATAATAAAGAGCCCTATTCCAGAGATAAGATTGGTAACTTTCAGCATAAAAAATTAATTTATGCTCAGGAATTTGAAAAACAGCAGATTCTAAATCCTTATATTTTAATAAGTACATGAGAACTTTTCTTTCCTCCGCTCCTTCAGCAAATTTTAAAATCTTGCCCCAATCCCCAAAATATCTTTTAATAGCTTTCTTAAATTTTTTAATTCTCTTTCTCTGTGTCTCTTCAATACTTAAAAAATATATTCTTAATGCTTCTTCATACTCTCCCTTTATAATCTCTTCAAATATGAATTTACCATATCTTATTGC
>JBDRZD010000098.1:0-2756 GCA_039803745.1 Caldifarciminota bacterium | reverse complement strand
GGTGGATCCGATAGGGACCGAGCTGGAAATCCTCAGCGACGTAGTGGCCGAGGTTAAGACCCTGCGCATAGCCAACAGGGATATAGAGATACCGGGCATAAAGAGGGCTTGGATGTCGGAGGAAGGCGTAATTCAGGGCGCGGTGGCCTACTTCCGCGACAAGGTTAAGAAGGACATCATGCCCGTCCAGTTCGCGAAGGACGACAACCTGATAATAGAGCCGCTCTACAGGCCTAAGATATTCAACATGACCGACTTCACGATAAACTGGAGCGGCGTAACTCCGCCGGCAGCCGTTGACCTCTTCGACCCGGGCGGCACAGCGGGGGCCTACTCGCTTCAGGTTGACAAGGAGCTCATAATACTCACCGACGTCATATGCTTAGACGCCTCCCCAGCGGTCCACGAGCTTTTAGCCACGGTTGACGGTGAAACCCAGAGGCCCGTTGTACCTAGGAAGGACTGGCTCGCCACCGACCTACACGTCTTCGAGTTCCCCTTCCCGCTGGTGGCCGACATCAACATAAGGCTTCAGGGCAGGGTCGAATCGGCCAGCGGCTCAATAACCTACCTACCGATAGGGTTGCACGTCTGCCTAGGGTCCGTACACGCCAAGACCCTGGCTTAAACGGATGGCTTAGAGGAGGCGTAACAAAACAATGAGGCCTCTGTTTTCTTTAACCTCTCATACGCACGGCATAACCTTCTCGGCTCACACCCATAACGCGGTGGCTACTGGAAGCGCGGATACCGACAGCGCGGCCTCAACGGTAACCCTCAGCTACGAGTATTACGATAGGGGCCTCCCCGGACATCTTCCCGGCGATCCGGTTCATACCCACATAGTTACGGTTAACGCCCACGTCCACGCGGCCTGCGTTACAGCCGGCACCGCCTACACGAACTACGTTACCTCGTCCGTCTCCGTAGGTTCCTCGGCCCAAGGAAAGAGGCTTCCCGGAAACCTTCCGGGGGTTAAGTCTCATACGCATATCCCCACCGCTTCAAGCCACAGGCATAACGCCGTCTCGTCCGGTACGGATTCGACTTCGAGCGCCACCGAGACCGGCTCCGTTGGAGGGGACGTTAGGTGAGCGAGTTCTACGATTGGAGGACGCCGATAAGGGCCTTAGTATTAAAGGAGAACTACAACGCCGCCCTGATATTCCCCGTCGACGTCAGGAAGAAGCCTTCCTTCGAGCTCTTCTTCTTCAGGGTGGCTAGGGCCTCGGCGTTGAAGCGCGAGTACGTGCTTCCGGAGCTAACCTCCTACCCCGCCAACTACCCTAACGTGGCCGGCTCCCTCATAGACTTCGTCTTCCTCGGCGAGCTGGGCCCGTCGATGGGGGACGACATATTCACCATGAGCGAGGAGAGGCCCTTCCGCATACTCCACTTCGGAATAGGAGTCCACCCCCCGGAGCTATGGGTTTACAGGCAGCAGCCGGCGGGCTACACGGTTACGGCTTGGAGCAGGCGCGTACCTACGAAGCTCGGGGATCCCGTGGACTACTTCACGGGCGAGGAAAGCCCGTTTGAGGAGCCCACGAGGATAAGCGAGACGGTCATGTGGTACAAGGGAAGCGTCAACTTCGCCGTGGTGAACATGGCCCCCGTATCGGTGGTTCCCAAGCTTAACATAGTCGGCGCGGGCTACGACGTCGTCCCCATAACCGATAGGGCCGTAGCCGACAAGATGGTCAAGGGGGTTTTGCCCTGCCGCTTCATAAGCGTCGGAGGCCTAGCCGAGGTCAAGTACACCGTGCCGGACGAGTGGAAGCCGTACGTGTTCAGCTACGGGCTTGAAGACGTTTTAAGGCTTCTGAGGTGAAGTGGTTGGGCACCAAGTTCAACGTAATAGCCGTCGTAGATACCACCGAGGCAGACCTAGCGCCGTACCCCGGTGGAAGCGCGACGGTTCCCCAGGGCAAGACCAGGAACGTCTACCTATGGGTTTTGAGCAACACCAGCTCGGCCTCCAACACCCTGACCTTGAGGATATACCGGGGCGCAACCCTTGAGAAGAGCATCCCAATAGCCTTTGGGGCCTACGACACCATAGACACCGTCAGCGATAAGGAGTCCCCAATTCTCGTAGTTCCCTCGGGCCGAACACTTAAGGCGGTGGCTTCAGCCGCGTCTATAACCGTCCTAATGACCGGGGAGGATAAGTAGTGCCTAAGCGCGGCCCGGTGCAGAACGAGGAGCTACTTGGAGGAATAAGCTACGGGAAGCTCGGCGTCAACGAGATATACTTTAGGGTTCCGCTTTTAATGCTTCCCCGCCGAACCGGTGTTGACGCCTCGGCTACGGGGGTAAAGATAAGCGAGCTTAGAATACCGTTCAGCGCGAAGCACGTCAAGAGGATGGCTTTAAGGAGTGAGGTAACCTCCATAACCGACGGCGTAACCTTCAGGGTCGGAGTATACAACGTGACCGCGGGCGCATACGTAATTTACAGGGACTACACCGCTACCGGGGAGAACGAGGACGCGATAACGGCGGGGTTTCCGGCTGATGGGAACCTCCTCGAGCTTAGGGGCGAGTGTACGGTAGCCGCCGCCGGAGGAACCGTGGATATTAACTACCTCCTCGCCTACGTAGAGTACGGGGTCAGCTAGGAGGAAGGGGAGTGGCCAGACCCGTAGCCCTAACGAGGGTTGAGGAGGGGCTGCGGTACCTCTTAGGCAACCCCCTCCTATCGCCGGTCATAGCGGAGCTCTACGACAACGTCACCGTAAGCAAGCCAAACTTCG
>JBDRZD010000097.1:0-2770 GCA_039803745.1 Caldifarciminota bacterium | reverse complement strand
AACATATGAGAATTTATTTAATTTTAGGGATTATAAGTATTTTATTTTCTAAAGAATATGTGATTAAGGTTCCCATAGAATACGGGAAAAATGAAAGGTTCTATGAAAAGGAACTCCGCATAAGCATAATTAATAAAAGGGGTAATGAATTTTTTGCGATTGCAGAAGAAGAAAAGCTGGACATTTTAAAAAAGAAGGGGATTGATTTTGAAATAATTCAGGAAGTTTTGGAACCAAAAGGGCAGTATCTTACTTATCAGCAAATAATTGATTCACTAAACTTATGGAAAAATCAATATCCAAACATTTCTAAGATTGATACTGTTGGATATTCTGTTTTAAACAGGCTCATTCTTTGTATGAAAATTTCAGATAATCCAAGTTTAAATGAAAACGAACCAAAAATAAAACTTGGTGGTTCAATTCATGGAAATGAGAAAATCGGTGCTGCTGTTATGATGCATTTCATAAAGTATCTTTTATCAAATTATAATTCAAATCAGAATGTAAAAAGTCTTGTTGATTCAAGAGAAATATTTGTTATCCCCCTTTTAAATCCTGATGGTTATGCTTCAAATTCAAGATATAATGCAAATGGTGTAGATTTAAACAGGGATTTTGGATTTATGTGGGATGAATGGGGAGGAAGCACCTCCCCATTTTCCCAGATTGAATCAAAGAAGATACAGGAATATACTGAAAAAATAATGCCCTCTCTTCATTTCAACTATCATTCCGCTGGCTATTACTCATCTTTTGATACAATAAACTATCTATGGGACTATCATCCCCATGACCCTCCTGATAGTATTCATATAATAAATTTATCAGAAGAATATGATGATACAGTGAATTATGGAATTACAAATGGCTATGACTGGTACCAGGTTTGTGGTTCTTTACAGGATGCAGTTACAGGGATTTGTGGTGGGCTTGCATGGACAATTGAATGTCCCTATCCTATAAATGGTTCATCTTTAATAGATACTGTTTGTAAAGAAAATAGAAGAGCGCTTCTTGCAATGACACTTAAAGCAGGTTATGGAATTGGTGGAAATGTTTATGATTCTCTCACAAATTCTCCCCTTTTTGCGAGGATAGAAATAATAAATCCTTTAAGAGTTTATACTTATACTTCTCCTTTAAGTGGCTATTATTTTAAAGCACTTCCTTCTGGGAATTACCAGGTGAGAGTTTGTGCAAATGGATATTCTCCAAAAGAAGCAAGTATATATGTGCCACCAAATGGAAGTGTAACTTTCAATTTTTATTTAAATAAAAATAACAATTATAGATATGCATTTAAATGCGTATATACAATTTATGCAAATCATGCAGAAAATGGAAATTATACTTTGCCATTTTATGCCCTTGGCTTACCTGATTCAAAATGGTATTCCTTAGGAAATGGAGGTGAAATCGTTCTTGATATGTATGATGCAATAATTACAGATGTTTCTGGTTTTGATTTCACAGTTTATGAAGGAAGTGGAACAAATGAAGGATATTATGTTTATTTATCAAACAATAAATATGGACCATGGACTTATATAGGATATGGAACAGGGACAAAATCCTTTGATATTTCAGGTTCAGGAATAAACGAGGCAAGGTATATAAGAATTGTAGATGATGGAGATAATTCTTCAGGTGGAATCTATGCAGGTTTTGACCTTGATGCAGTTTATTCAATTTCTGCAACAAAGATAGAGGAAATTGTTAAAGGAAATGAAAATTATGACAAACAAAGATTAAGAATTTTTGATATAAGCGGAAGAATTCACCAGGGATTTAAAAAAGATTTTAAAAAAGGTATTTATTTCTTTATTTTTAAAGACCTTAATCATAAAAAAATCAAAAAGGAAATAATAATAAGATAATTTCTATTTCAATTTAACTATTTTAAAAAATCCTTTTTCATTTTTATTAGTTAAAATAAAATAAATACCTGCACAAATTTTTTCATTTACGAGATTTCCTACTTTTCTTCCGTTTATATCAAAAATAGTAAGTTTATTTAAAATTTTTAATTTTATTTTTTCTTTAATATTTAGACTTTTTCCTTTAAGGATAACATTATCGCACTGGCAATTTGCTGTCCAAGGGGGATATGAGGTGGTTGAATCACTATAAAAAAATCTAAACTGAATTGAATCACATGGAAGATAATTTGTCAAATCAAAGGAATCGATTCCAAAAGAATTTGCAGTATATACTTTTAATTGTATCCATGAACTCCATGAATTTCCTATCTTTTTTCTAAAGTGAACCCTGTATTTTTGTCCTGTTGTTTCCATATAAAAGTAGTACGAGTACTTAAATCTTAAAGAGTCAATTTCCGAAATTGCTATTTTAGGTGTCCACAGTTCTTCGTTATAACTCCATGTAGGTATATTATGCTGATAGCATGCGACATGATTCAAGATTGTATCTTTTACTTTCCATTTTTGACCATCATTATTTCCATCAATAACTGTCCATCCTTCAGGAATAGTATCCGGAGGGGTTGTTTCAAAATCTTCATTTAAAAGGTATACCCATTGTGCCTCTATTTTACATGGATAAATTAAAATCAAAATAAATAAAAAATAAAAATATTTTCCGTGTATCTCTTTAAAATTCATTATTTAGTTTTCTCTTCTCCTATAAATCCAACTTTTTTTTCAACCTGTTCAAATATTTTTATTTCACCGAATTTTTCTTCAAACTTTTTAATATTTTCACCAAGTGCATTATAAAGCATTTTTGCATGTTGAGGGGTCATTATTAT
>JBDRZD010000096.1:0-2979 GCA_039803745.1 Caldifarciminota bacterium | reverse complement strand
AGCAATGTAAGCCCTATTCCAAATATTTCCATATTTAAATTATAAGGGTAAGATGTATTAAATGACAATAAATTTTATCTTTTTTATGTAATTTTCAAATTCTTTTTTATTATATTTTTTATAAAAAACCTTATAAAGATAAAGACCATTTGGTGGTGCAATTATTATTTTTTCTGGTCCTTTTTCAATATACTCTTTAAATTTTAAATAGTTTCCCTCTTTTGAAAGGAAAATCATGTTTCCAACAAGTGATCTTATGAGTTTATTTAAAAATCTATTGCCTGCAATATAAAAAATTAAAATATTTCCTCTTTTTTTCCATCCTGCATCAAATATATTACAAGTTCCGTCCCCTTTATGGGAAGGTGACCATTTACTCATATCCCTTTTTCCCTTTATAAATTCAGCCATTTTATATAAACTTCTTATTTTTATCTTATGATCAATTTCCCAGAAATATTTTCTTTTTAATGGTGATTTTCCAAGAAATATTTTATAAATATATATTTTCCCTTTTGCTGAAAATCTTGCGTGAAAATCATCTTTTTCTATTTCAACATTCTTAATATATATTGAATCAGGTAAAATTGAATTTAAACTTTTTTTAAAATCTTCTAAACTTTTAAAAAATCTTTTAAAGAATTTCTTTGAAATTTCAAAATGGGCAACCTGTGATATTGCATGAACTCCCCTATCAAGTCTTGAAGCCCCTTTTATCCTTATATTTACCAAAAATATTTTTTTTAAAGCCTTTTCAATCTCTCCTTGAACTGTTATAAAATCCTTTTGAATTTGCCATCCATAGAAATCATTACCATCATATTCTATTTCCATTTTTATTTTCATTTTGCCTTCTTTGCTATAATTATTGAAATTTCAAAGAGAAGGTAAAGGGGGATTGAAATTAAAAGAAGGGTTATTGCATCAACCGATGGAGTTATTATAGCAGTTATTATAAATATTGCAACAATTATCTCCCTTCTTCTTTTTTGAAGGGTTTGAGGAGAGACTATCCCAATTTTTGTAAGTATTAATATAAATATTGGTAATTCAAATAAAATTGAAAATGAAAGGATTAAATAAAAGAATATTTTAAATAAATTGTCTATTCCTATTAAGGGTTCAATTATACTATCTCCAAAGGAAAGCAAAAATTTTATACCGATTGGATATGCTAAAAAGGCAGAAAAAAATGCCCCTAAATAAAATAGAAAAACACCAAAAATTATATAAGGTAAAATCTTTTCTTTTTCTTCTTTATAAAGACCGGGTTCAACAAATCTCCATATTTCAAAAATGATTAATGGGAAAACAAGAAAAAATGAGATTAAAATTGAAATTTTTAGTTTTGCAAGGAATGCCTCAGGAGGAGAGAAAAAATATATTTTTTTAACAGGTTTTTTAATGTAATTTAAAATATAAGGGGAGATAAAAAAACCAATTATTATTCCAATGATCAAATAAATCAAACTTCTTATTATTCTTCTCCTTAATTCTTCAAGATGTTCTGTAAATGGCATTTCCTTCATATTTGAGTTTATAATTATAATATGAAGGAAGATTATAAAGAAATTCTGGAAATTTTAAAAGAATTATTAAAGAATTCATATTCTCCATATTCAAAATTCAAGGTTGGGGCAATAGCTCTTACAAAAGAGGGCAAAATTTTTAAGGGTGTTAATATTGAAAATGCCTCTTATGGTTTAACAGTTTGTGCTGAAAGGGTTGCAATATTTAAGGCAATTTCAGAGGGTTATAAAGATTTAGAAAAAATTTATATATATGCTGATAAAAATCCCTGCTATCCCTGTGGTGCATGTTTGCAGGTTATGGCAGAATTCAATAAAGATATGGAGATTATAATTTTTGATAAAGATAAAATGATTAAAAAGAAATTGAAAAATCTTTTAACAAATCCTTATAATAAATTATCTTAATGCGGGAGTAGCTCAGGTGGAAGAGCGCCAGCTTCCCAAGCTGGGGGTCGCGGGTTCAAATCCCGTCTCCCGCTTTTTATTTTAAAAATGTTTTTCTCTTATAAAAATAAATCACCAAAATATGGGAAAAATGTTTTTATTGCACCAGTTGCAATCATAATAGGGGATGTTGAGATTGGAGACTGTTCCTCTGTCTGGTTTGGTGCAACTATTAGAGGTGATATTCATTATGTAAAAATAGGTAAATACACAAATATTCAGGATAATGTTATAATTCATGTTACAAAGGATAAATTTCCTGTTATAATTGGTGATTATGTTACAATAGGTCATAATGCAATAATCCATGGATGTAAGATTGGAAATAACTCCTTAATAGGTATGGGAAGCATAATACTTGATGGTGCTGAAATAGGTGATAATTCAATAATAGCAGCAGGAACAATTATTAAAGAAGGAACTAAAATTCCAAAGAATAGTCTTGTTGCTGGGGTCCCTGGTGAAATAAAAAGAAAAATAAAAAAAGAAGAAATTGAGGAAATAAAAAGACATGCAATCAATTATTTTGAATATGCAAAGGAGTGTATGAAGGAGATGAGGGTGATTAAAAAAGAAAGGGAATGATAAAATTTTTAATGTTTCCTATTTTGCTTTTTTCCACCTTCTGTTTTGTCTTTTATAAAGAAGAAATTGAAGTTAAAGAGGAAATAAAGACAGGTTATTTAAAGGAAGGGATTGAAAAATTAAATAATAAAAAATATGAAGAGGCACTCTCAATTTTTAATAAGGCAAAAGAGGAAAATAAGGAACTTTCCTCATTTTATATCTTTTATACAAATTATCTTTTAAAAAGATATGAAGAGGCGATAAAAGAAGGAAACAAATTCTTAACTCATTTTCCTTCTTCAAGCCTTGTTGATAAAGTTTTTTATCTTCTTGGTATTTCTTATGAGAATGAAAATTTTTATATAAGGGCAGCACAGAATTTTTTAAATGCTTATAAAAAAACAGATGATATTAGAATAAAAAAAGATTCAGAGAA
>JBDRZD010000095.1:0-3088 GCA_039803745.1 Caldifarciminota bacterium | reverse complement strand
TTTTTTATAATTTTAATTATTTTTTCCCTTATATAAGGATTATCAATATTTCTTGTAAAATTTCCCTGAGAAGGACGGATATTTATAAGAGAATCAAATTCAATCCAATTTTCATCCTCAACTTCTGGATAAAGATTTATTCCCCATAAATTTTCATATTTAGAACCGTCTTCAATAAGTAATGCTTCTTCATCAGAATGAAGTTCTCCACCAATTGCCATAATTTCTCTTTCAACATCAATTACTGCCTTAACAAGGTTACCAAATGTATTCTTTGCTATTTCTTTTAACTCTTCTTTTTTAATTTTATCTCTTACAATTTTTAAATATTCCATCAAATAATTTTAAAGAAATTAAATTTTACTTTTCAATCTAATGTTCTTTATAATGATGAACAATTTTCAAAAGGAGGAAAGATGAATGTTCTACTCATTTCATTTCTTCTATTTAAATCAAGCAATATAAAGGTAGAAATAAAGGGTTCTGTTCATTATATAAATGGTAAAACTTATCCGGGAATGGGAATATATGTAAATTACAACTATCTTGAATATTTTGGTGCAAGAGGAGGAGTTGAATGGGTTAAAATTGACGATTTAAATCAAGTAAGTGTGCCTCTTGAAGCCCTTTTTTATCCTTTAAAATACGGTAAAATATTTTCTCCCTATTTTGGATTAGGAATTGGAGGTTATTTTTTAAAAGGAGAAAATATAAGTGAAACAACACTCGGCTATCAAGCGTTTGCAGGGTTCAAATTTAATTTTCAAAAGTTAGATGCAGGTTTTGAAATAAAATATATTGTTCCTGATATTGGTGAAGGTAAAGGACAGTGGGTATATAGTGGCACTATAGGCGGTGGATTAGTTCTTGAATTTTAAATAAGAGAATAAATTAAATACAGAATAGAGAAGATAAAAACCAGAATATAAAAAGCAAAGAAAAAATAAAAAATTATTAATAAATATTTTTTCCTTTTAAAATGATTTTTCATCACTTTAAATTTTTTCAAAATGTGCCATGTAATAAGAAAAAGGAAAAGATATGCAAAATATTTATGAAATACAAATCTCTGAATTCCAAGTTTTTCAGCAATTATTCCAAAAAGAATTACTAATGGAAAGATGAATAACAAAATAAGATTTAATATCACTTTGCTTTCCCGATTGTTTGAATATATATAGTTCCTTCTTCTTTTCCATCAACTCCAATCAATTTATTCACCATATCATCAAAAAATGCACCGATAACACAAGATGAAAGACCAAGTGATACACATTCAAGTGCCACATTCTGGGCAATATGCCCAACCTCAATATAGATATATCTATATCCCCTATCATCATATTTATAAGTTGTTCTTTTAAAAATTGCAGTATAAACAAGTATTAAAGGTGCAGATAAAAACATCTCCTGAAAAAGTCCTGCTTTAAAGATTTCATTTTTAAAATCTCCTTTTTTAATAAATTCAAGTGAATGTTCAAGGATATTATAATGGTATATTCCCTTTTCAAGTCCCTTTACATTCTGAACAATTAAATAAATCTCAACAGGATACAATGCACCTGCCGAAGGTGCTGTTCTTAAATAAGTTCCTGCAAGTTCACCTGTAATTCCCTGAGCAGCAAAGAGTATTTCTGAAACCTGTGAAAGTGTAAGAGGCTCATCAGCATAATCCCTTATCGATCTTCTTTTTCTTATTGCCTCTTCCAGTATCATTCCCTTAAAAGAAGGCTCAGGAAGTTTAATTTTTTCCTTATCAGGATATGTTTTAAATTGGGGAGGAGCCTTTTCAAGTTTTAAAAGAGAAGAAACAGCCTTTAGAGGGTCAAGTTTTGTTTCATTATGAAATTTTTCCCCTATTTGAAAAATTAAAAATATAATAAAGAGATTCATTTTAAAATTATAAAGGCTTTATAATATAAATGTGAAAGAGCCCTATAAAGGGATAATTAAAGAAATTTTTAAAAGGGCAAAAAATTTTTATAAGGATAATCTTTTAAGTTTTGTTATATTTGGTTCAGTTGCAAAAGACAAAACAAATCCCTTTTCAGATGTTGATATTCTTATAATTTCAAAAAATTTACCAAAAGGGAGAGCAAAAAGAATTTTTGATTTCATTGAAAATATAGAAAAACCTTTAAAAGAGAAAATTAAAAAATTAAGGAAAAAAGGTTATTTTATAGAGATTTCTCCTTTAATAAAAAAACCTGAAGAAGTGGAATATGGTGGATTTATCTATCTTGATATGATTGAAGATTCTATAATTCTTTTTGATAAAAATGATTTTTTTAAAAAATATCTTCAAAAATTGTCAGAAAAACTTAAAAAATATGGCGCTAAAAAAATATATAAAAAAGGCGGATATTACTGGGTTATTAAAGAAGATGTTGATATAAAAACCGGAATAGAAATATGAATACAAAATCTCTTGCATTTGAATATTTAAATAGATGTAAAAAAAGGCTTGAGGCATTAAAAGTTTTATATAAGGAAAAAAGTTATGCAGATGTGGTAAGGGAATCACAGGAAATTGTTGAATTATGTGGAAAGGGAATATTAAGATGTGCAGGAATTGATCCACCAAAATGGCATGATGTAGGTGATTTAATTATAGAACTTTCCCAGAAGTATTATAAATTTGAAAAAAAATTTAAAAAATATGCTGAAATCTCAGGATGGTTAAGAAAAGAAAGGGAACTTGCCTTTTATGGAGATATTGATTTTATTCCTTCTGAAAGATATGGAAGGAAAGAAGCAAAAAAGGCATTAAGAGGCGCGGAGTTTTCAATTTCACTTTTAGAAAAATTTTTAAAACTATGAAAATAGAAAAATATGATTTTGGTGAGATTGTTGTAAATGGTAAAAAATATACAAGGGATTTAATAATTTTTCCTGATAAAATAAAAGAGAACTGGTGGAGAAAGGAAGGGCATTCTTTATGTATTGAAGATTTAAAAGAAGTAATTGAATACAAGCCTGAAATTCTTATAATAGGGACAGGATATTCAGGGGTTATGGAAGTAAAAGAAGAGGTTATAAAAGAACTTGAAAGAAATAATATAAAAGTTATAATTAAAAAAACAAAAGA
>JBDRZD010000094.1:0-3148 GCA_039803745.1 Caldifarciminota bacterium | reverse complement strand
ATGCATCTGTCTCTTCAAAGATATAATAAATTGGGCATCTATTAATCTGAGCAAGGATTGTAAGATAAGGTATAGTTGCTTTATATCCACCTGTAATGTTAATGATTACATTATCCCAGTATCCACCAGCAATGCTATAAATTTCGCTAATTAGATTTGACATACCAGCATTAAATTCTTTTCTATCCCAGATTTGAAGACCACCGATTACCTTAGTTTCAATACGCTGGTTATTGATTAATTGCGATAAAATATCTTTAATTATCTCTCCTGCAAGCCTGCTTAAGATTGTATCAGAGCATAAAAGGTAAATATCAAAATCCTCTTTTAATTCTTCCTGGAGTTTTAAAAGGCTTTTTATTTCTGCAGATATATTTTTCTTATCAGGTTTATTTTTTGCCCATTCTGTAATTTTATCTTTTATTCTTTTAATTCTATCAGTCTCGCTATCCCAATCTTTTCCTCTTTTATCTTTAATGGCATTATAATAATTTTTTATATTATCATTTTTCTTAAAATAATTTTCAAAAATTGATGCTCCAACCATTGTTATTATTTTTTTCATGACACCACCCCCACAAAACTTAGTCCAAAACCTTCTTCCGGATTTATATCTGAAATATTTTTAAAATGGAAAGTAGATCTAACATCATCAAAGGATGCTCCGTTGAGGACTTTAAAATAATAAACGCTTCCTGGTGGAACAGCTTTATACATTGGTTTTGGTTCGCCTTTCGCAATATCCCATCCACCAATTCTTAAAAATTTACCTATAGCGCACGCAATGAGTCTTAACTTAATTCCATTCTTTTTACCTTCCATCGTTTTTTCATCTACCCATTCAGGTAACCATCCATTTTTAAATATAGCAGGTGTCGCAAGATAAATCTTAAAAATTCCGTCTTTAAGTTCAAAATTCATATTTTCTAATCCTTCTAGAGGATTTATATTGATTTTTTCAAATTTCACTGTCTTTCCTTCCCCACTAAGGGTAAAGAGACCTTTTTCTGGGATGTTATCTATTCCATCAATCTTTACTAAAAAACAATAATCTTTTTCTAACCTTATCATTGAGATTCTATAAAGGTAACCTTCTTTTGAAGAAAGGGTTATATTATTCCTAGCAATACCTATTCTCAGCTCTCGTTCATATGGCTTTGATACAAAACTATATTTATCTTTTTGGCATAGAAGGTATTCCTTGAATACAATATCATCTAAATATCCCTCAGCGGATTCTACTTGTTCTTCTCCCTTATAAACAAGTATATTCTCAAGTGTATTTTCTGCGTAAAATATTTTTGGCTTATCAATCTTACTAAGTCGCTTAAGATAATTGTTGTCTCCATTGTCTGTTTGATTTTCTTTGAAATTATCATCTTCTTTTCTAATATTTTTTATCTCTACTAAATCTAAAGGAATAGGAAAGTAAGTTGAGTTGTCTCCATGATTAAAAATAATTGGACCAATAATATTAATTTTTCCTTTTTCATTCGGTGTGCCAATATCTTTGTATTTACCATTTTTAAAATCTTCTAAACTGCCCCTTTCAAATATAAAAAATGTTCTCAGTGCTCCGTAAATAGTAGAAGGATTTGGTGGGAAAATACTATCTGCCCATGTTTCAGAACCCATGCTGAAAGGTCTTCCCGAGCGAAAGAATAAAGTATCATTTGGAGAAATCTTTATCCACATCGTTAATCCTCCCCTTTATGAGTGAAAGTTGCTATAATACAAAAGTTTATGAAGTAATCTAAGTTTTCACCTATGTTATAAAATAGTTCATTCATTTTACTGCATAAGTTTTCTGTAAATTTTCTTCTTTCATCTTTTGAAATTTTTCTGTCTTTGGGTGAGCTAAATGACCTGTTAAGAAGTCTTGACAGTTCTAGCTTGATAATATCTCCTATGCCAACATAGGTACCCTTTTCATTTTTCAAGTGTTTAAATTCTAAAGCAAATTTTTGAATAAATCCCTTAGCTATATAACCTTCTTCATTATTTTCATCAAAAGATTTTGCTATCTCTTTTAAAGTATCAATAGTATCTTCTTTATCATCATACTTCCACTTAGCAATTGCCATTCTCTCCTCACCAGATCGTTTCATTAAACATATAGCAAATCTATTTCTACCTTCTTTCTTTGCCTTTTTTTCCATTTCAAAAACTTTTTGAATAACAATCTGAAGCGGAGTTTTATAATGAGCGATTACAACTCCCATTGAAGCGGTTGCCTTAGGTCCCATGGTAAGAAGATATCTTCCATCTTTTTCAACAAACCCTGTTTTATTGCTTAGATCAACTTTGATTTCTCCATTCTCAAATTTTATTTGACCTGAAAAAGCCCATCTAAGTTTCTGCATAACATCAAACAAATCTTTTAGATTAACAAAAGCCAAAACATCATCCCCACCTGCATAGACCAGTTTCCCAAGATGTTCTTCCTCTACAATTTTTCTTACAAATTCAATTGTATAATTTCTTAGTGCTGTAGAGATAGATGCATGGATAGCAGGAGTTAAGGGTTTTCTTGGAAGATACTTTTTAAGTCCTTCTATAAAGGTTGTCCTTACTTTTTTATCATCTTCTTTAATCACTGCTTCCATATTCCTAATTCTCTCTGAAACCTCTGAATTATAAGCATCTTCAATTTGAGGTAAAAGTTCACCTGAAAGCCATTTTCCCATATTGTCTCCATCAAGATAGAGAAGGGCATAATAGGGATTAGGTTTCCCAACCTTGTTCGTGATTGCAGTTAAAGACTCTCTCAATTCTCTTATTTCTTTTTCATCCACCTTTTCTACTTCTAAATCTTCTTTTAACCTTTTTTCAGTTAAATTTTCTATAAAGAACCATGAACCTTCTAAATTTTCTTTATCATCAAATAATTTAACAAGTATTGGCATAGGCTTTACCTTGGGGAACTTAGATTGAGAAATTGCCTTAAATTTTTCTTGAAAATTTGAAAATTCTTTGTTTGCATTATTTATTGCTCTTTCCTTAAAATCAGCTAAAGCAATTTCTGCAGTTGAAGGAAAAGTTAAATCTTTAAATATATAAGATACTTCTTTCTCAAGATATATTTCAAATGTTCTTTTAATAAAACAAACAGCACAAAGACCTTCACCATCAGCAAGAAATTTTAATG
>JBDRZD010000093.1:0-3191 GCA_039803745.1 Caldifarciminota bacterium | reverse complement strand
ATATACTTATTTATCCAAAGAGGGAACAGGTGGAATCTGCGGAAGGGTATTTAGATAGTATTACTTTTAAAGAATACCTTCAAGGGCAAAATAGAGAATATTCTTTTATATCGGGATTTTATACACCAGAACCGAAAATAGGTATTGCAAGAGACGACATAACCCTTTCTTCAAAGGAAGGTTATCTTTATAGAATCCCAATGATAAGATTAAAGAAAGATTATTGTTTTTTAGTAAAGATTGATGGAATAGATAATATGCCAGAAAAAGGTCTCTTTGCTCTTGGTGGGGAAGGAAAGACGGTAAAATTTGAGAAAATAAATGATAATCCTTTGGAAGATTTAGAAAATATGAATTTTGAACTCAAAGATGGAATTTTTAAAATCTATCTTGTCACCCCTGCTATATTTGAAAAAGGATGGTTGCCCGGATGGATAAATGCAGAAACTTTGGAAGGTGAGAAAGATGGAATTAAATTAAAACTTATTGCGTGCTCTATAGGTAAATTTATAAGAATTGGTGGATGGGATATTGCGAAAGGCGAACCAAAACCAATGTATAAAGCTGTTCCACCAGGAAGCGTTTATTATTTTAAAGTCTTAAGTGGTTCGTTTGAGAAGATTAAGGAAGTTTTTCATTTTAAAAATATTTCAGATATAAACCCAGAAGAAGGTTTTGGACTAAGTTGTGTGGGGGTGGTGGTATGAAAAAAGTAATTACAATGGTTGGAGCATCAATTTTTGAAAATTATTTTGAGAAAAATGATGACAAAACAATTAAAAGTTATTATGATGTCCTTAAAGAAAAAAGAGAAAAAGATTGGGATAATGAAAATGAAAGAAGAAAGAGTGTAGAAAAAGCAATAAGAAAATGGATACAAAGTGAATCTGATAAGAAAAATATATCCGCAGAAATAAAGAGCCTTGCAAAACTCCAGGAAGAATTAAAAGAGGATTTTGATATTTACCTTTTATGCTCTGATACAATCCTGAGCAGGCTTGCCGGAGAGATAATTAAAG
Source organism: Caldifarciminota bacterium (assembly GCA_039803745.1). Taxonomy (GTDB): domain Bacteria; phylum Hydrothermota; class Hydrothermia; order Hydrothermales; family Hydrothermaceae; genus JBDRZD01. Next base: position 2,172 of record JBDRZD010000093.1, on the reverse strand, counting down.
ATGTTTTACTGCAATTAATCAATAACAGGCGTATTGAAACTAAGGTAATCGGTGGTCTTCAAATCTGGGATAGAAAAGAGTTTAATACTGGTATGTCAAATCTAATTAGCGAAATCTATGATATTGCGGGTGGATACTGGGATAATGTAATCATTAACATTACGGGTGGATATAAAGCAACTATACCTTATCTTACAATCCTTGCTCAGATTAATAGATGCCCAATTTACTATATCTTTGAAGAGACAGATGCATTGATAAAAATACCAATTATTCTAATTGATATAAAATGGTCAATTTTTGAAAACAATGAGAAATTCTTTTTTGAATTAGAAAAACACCAGATAAAAGAAATTGATGAAAAATTAAAAATAGACCCGGATATAACTTCATTACTTGAATTCGTGGATAATCTTTATACTCTTAATCCATTGGGAGTTGCTTTATGGGAAAGATATAAATCAAATTTTGAATTTTTCTACATATCGGAAGAGGTCAGAAACTATCTAGAAAGAAATCCAGAAAGAAAGAAAATATTTGAAAAATCAGTGTGTGAACTTAAAAGAAGATTAAAAGAAAATCCTCATCACCCCGATCTTAATCATTCTTTAAAAAATGTAAATTTACCAGAAGGTTTTAAGACCTTTAAACATAGAGAAGAAGATTTACAAGTAAGAATTTTATATAAGGATGAGCGGTATAATACATTTTATGGGTCAGTTGAGACATTAGTGTATATAGGAGTAATAGCAATTGGCAGTGAAGTTCATAACGCAGAGAGTGAGTATGTAGAAGCTTTTGAAAGACAGGGAGAAAAAATTAAAAACCTTGAAACATACGAATTTTATAAAATCAAAAAGGAGGTATAAACATGTTTAAAGAAAAAAGAGTGCTTTTTTTAATAGCAGAAACACCCGTTCATGCAGGTAGCGGAAGTGAAGTAGGAATAGTTGATTTGCCTATCCAGAGAGAAAGATATACCGATTTCCCCAAAATTGAAAGTTCTGGGCTTAAGGGTTGCATAAAGGAAGCTTTTGAGAGCTCAAACTTGGAAATTCAAATTAATAACAATACAATAAGACCTAAAGATAAGATAAGATATAGCGTTGACGGAAAGGATAAAGAAACTGATTATATTTCTCTTGTTTTCGGTCCAGAAGGAGAAGAAGCCCATGCAGGGGCTATGAGCATAACTGATGCAAGGATTTTGCTCTTTCCTGTAAAGTCTTTAAAAGGTGTATTTGCATGGATTACATGTCCTATGGTTCTTGAGAGATTTAAGAAAGAGATTGAGTTTGTTGGAATACAGGGTTTTAGTTTTTCTAACTTTAAAAATTTAGAGAATACTTTACCTAAACAATCGAATATTGCAATTTCATCAAAGATTGTATTAGAAGAATTTACTTTTGAAGTTAGAGAAGACGAAATTACTTCAAAAATAGCAGAATGGTTGGCTAATGCAGTTTTTCCTAATGATAGTACTTATGATTTCTGGCGCGAAAAATTAAAAAAAGACCTTGTTATATTAAGCGATGACGATTTTTCGCAATTTGTTAAGACATCAACTGAAGTAATAACAAGAACAAGAATTGATAATACAACAGGGACTGTTGACAAAAAAAGAGGGGGACTTTGGACTGAAGAATATCTTCCTCAGGATACTATTCTCTACTCACTTGTTATGTTTACCTCTCTAAGGGTAGAAAATGAAGACCAAAAAGGAATCTTTAAAGAAATTTCACCAGAAGAAGAAGCAAAACTCATTTCAGAATTTTTTGAAAAAGGACTTCCCGGAGTAATTCAGATAGGTGGAAATCAAACTATAGGAAAGGGATTTGTAAGAGTGAAAATTGTAAATAAAAAGGAGGATAACCATGTCTGAAAAAGAAACATTAATTACAAAACTTGAAAGAGGAAGGGCTGAGTTTGCGTATAGGTGTGTAAAAAATGCAATAAATACATTGGATGACAAAAGAAAAAAGGAATATCGTTCTTATACCCGCAAAATTCCTCAGATGATTCTTTCAAATGGGCTTGGTCAAACCCTTGCTTTTGTTTATGCAAAAAAGGAAGAGGGAAATGCCTACGATTTAATCTATAAACAACTAACTGATTACCTAAAAAGTGATTCAACCGCCAGAATAAAAATGCCAGAAAATCAAAATGAACTCA
>JBDRZD010000092.1:0-3276 GCA_039803745.1 Caldifarciminota bacterium | reverse complement strand
CTTTGCATATTTCCTTGTTTTTTCAAGAAAATCTTCTCCCATTTCTTCTTTAAGTTTTTTAATTTCCTGCGAGAGTTTATCTATATCCTTTAGATGTTTTTCCCATTCAATTATAAGGGATAGGGTATATTCAGAAAGTGTTCCAAATTCTCTTATGTCTTCTATTAAATTAGAAATAAATTTCTTGTGCTCTTTTAATCTTTCATCATCTATTCTTAGAATATAATTTAAAAGGTTAAACGCCTTACTTTCTCTGCTCTGGGCATATGTTTTTATTCGGAGAATATGTTCACTTTTATTTAAAATTTGTTGATAGGATTCCCAAAATTTTTCACTTAATTGAATTTTTGGGGTATTTTTTTCTGCCTTTATTTTTTCATAAACATCTTCAAAGGTAAGATATATGGGATCTTTATTTATCTTGTAATTTTTATATCCAACAAATAGGTCTTTACCCCTTTTAATAAAAACACAAATTTCATTTTCTTCACCATACTTTGCAACTTTTACTCTGTTCGGCATATTCTTTATTTTTTGTTCAATATCAGGTGTTTCTTTTTTTATTCTTTCATACTCCTTTCTAATTTTTGTGAAAAAACTTTCCTCCTCTTCTTCAGGCAAAATATTTAATCTTCTATAAAGTTCAGAGGGTTGGGGGATTTCATCAGGAGAAAAAATCTTTGCATCTTCACCAAGAACATTATGGATCATAAACATTTTTTGCTGGGCTATTTCCCTTGATTTTACTATATCTGCACCTTTTTCTGTTGGAAAGAAGTTTAAAATATAAATTTTATCATAAACTTTTTTCCCGATTCTATTAATCCTTCCGACCCTTTGAATAACTCTAACAGGATTCCAGGGTATATCATAATTTATAACAATTCCAGCCCTGTTTAAATTAAATCCTTCTGAAAGTTTATCTGTTGTTAAAAGAATTTGATATTTATTCTCCCATTCTTTTTCTTTAATCTGTGCATCAAAATTCTTATAAATAGCTTCTGATACCCATTTTGGTAAATCACCATAAGCAGGAAGTAATATATCTTTGAATTCTTTTTCTAAAATATTTTTGAGATATTTAGCAGTATCAAGATATTCTGTATAAATAACAATTTTTCTTTTTTCTTTAAGCCAGTCTCTAATTTCTTGAACAAGTTTTTGAACTTTCGGATCATTTTTATCAAGTTCAAGTTCATTAAATTTTTTTAATATTTCTATAAAGAGTTCTTTATCCTTTTTTAGATCCTCTTCAAAACCTTGAAGATTATTTACATCATAAACCTTATAATATTTACTATAAATCTTTTCCTCTTTTAAAGACCTTTCATATTCTTCAAGAAGTTCAAAAACTCTATCAGGGTCTTCTTCACTAACAATTTCCTCCATCAATTTTCTATCAAGTATAAATTTTTTAGTTTTTTTAACAAATTCAAGGGCTGTTTCATGAACACTTATAAATCTTTGTATACTTTCTTTAAAAGCACCAAAACTACTTTCAAATCTTTTTACAAGAAGTCTTCTCATAAAATCATAAAGGTTTCTCTGAAATACACGTATAAAATACTCTTCACCTTCTTTTTTATCTTCAATTTTTTCTTCATTCACTCCTCTTTCATATCTTGCAGGAAAATATATTGCACCTGTAAATTTTCCCCCTTCGTCATAGGGTAAAAAAGTATTTATTATCTCGTCATAGAATTCTGATTGCTTATGAGTAAGTTCAAAAAATACTTCTATTGGATTTTCTACTTCCGAAAAATCAATTTTTTCTCCATAATATTTTAAATCAAGACGATTTCTTCTTATAGTTACTGGTTCAATTACCCTTTTCATCTCTTTTGCTACACTTTCAATACTTCTCTTTACTTTTTTAAGTCTTTCAGAATCAATATAATTTCCGTCTTCTCCAAAGATTTCTTTATAAAATTTCAAGGCTCTTTCTCTTCTTTTTTTATCTTGCGAATTTGCATATCTCATTATATAGGATAATTTTTCAAAATATATTTGATATCTTTCAAATCTGGCAAAAAGTTTTTCATCATAGACAATTGTTGATTTTTTAGGAATATTGAAAAGTTTTAAAAGGGAAAATATATCAGAGGGTCTATTATTGAAGGGAGTTGCTGTTAGTAAAATTACCTTTTTACCTCTACAAATTTCTTTTAAATAATGATATCTTTCTGTCAATTCATTTCTAAACCTGTGGGCTTCATCTACAATTACAATCTCAAAATCTTTGTCTTTTATAAAATTAAGCACTTCTTCAAGTTTTCCAATAGAAAAAACTTCAAAGCCGAATAATTCAAAATCTTCTAAATATTTTTTCCAGCCATATGTTTTATATTCATCTCCAATAAGATGAGGTGGGCATATTACTATTCCCCTTTTGCCAAGTAATTTGGCTACAAGACATGCCATCACAGTTTTACCAAGTCCCACCACATCTGCAAGCAAAGTCCCATTATGATATTCACAATTTTGAAGAGACTGCGCTACTGCTTCAATTTGATAAGCATAGGGTCTATAACCTTTTCTTTTCATAAACTCTGAAAGTTCTTCTTTCACTTTACCTTTATGTAATTCAATATATGTTTTCAAAAGATAAGCATAGGCTTCATAGGGTGTTATCTCCTTAAAAATTGTTTTATCTTTAATAATTCTTATTATTTCTTCAGGATTTTCAAGGGGAATTGCCTTTTCCCACTCTTCATCAAAGTATTTTTCTACTTTTTCAACTCCATAATCTTTTATTTCCACATTCAATTCATTTTGTGATTCAAGACCTGCCTTTGTTAAGTTACTACTTCCTGTAATAAATGCACCCTTTGGAAGTAATTCCTTTGCTTCTTTATTAGGTTTAAAAATATATAATTTTGAATGATTTGGTTCACGGGTTTTCTTTAAGATTATTTTATTCTCTTTTAAAAGTTTTATAAAAAACTCAATTTGCTCATACATTTCTTTATTATCAACTTCAGAAGAATTAAAAGCCTTCACAAGAGATTCATAAAAGGATTCTTCATATTCACGAGAATTGAAATACTTATAAATTCTTGCTCCCTCATAAATCCCAAAGGCTCCTTTATCAATATCAAGCCCTATAAGTATTTTAATATGCCCTTCTTTAAGTTTACCCTGTGAATAAAGCATTTTTAGTTCTTCATATAATTCCTTAATGCCAGAAAAGTAAAAGAATCCCACCAAAATTTTTATCTCCTCACTATGCTTTATTAGGGTTTTTAATCTCTCTTTTAAAGTTATTCCATTTTCATT
>JBDRZD010000091.1:0-3304 GCA_039803745.1 Caldifarciminota bacterium | reverse complement strand
TTACAATTCTTCCTGATGCATTATATATTTTAATCTTTGCTTTTTCAAAAGGAGGGATTAAATATTTTATATTCAGTTTATCATTAAATATTGTTGGGTAAGCAGAGATTTGTGGTTTTAAAATATTTTTTGAAAATTCTTCTGAAGAGACTGCTGGATTACCTATTTCACACCATAGAAGTGCAGGGTTTTGAGCATTTTGTTTTCTAACAAGAATTACCTTCAATCTAAGAGTATTATATGTTGTTGTATCAAGGTTTATTATGCTAACCTGTCCAATCTTATTATTTGTGAAGAATCCCTGTGAATTTCCTGGCAAAACATTATCAGGGACAAGTTGCCATGAACTTCCGTTAAAGTATTCAACCTGAATACCTACTGAATCCAATGGCGTGCTTTTTTCCCAGTGTATATATCCCCAGTTTGTTCTTGGATAAGTAATTGATAGATTGTTATAGAAACAAGGAGCGGTTGTCATTGTTCCTTCGTTATTCTGATATGTATAAGAATAAATTAAGAATACATTATCAGCAGCACATGCCCATCCCCAGTGAGAAGAAGAAGTTGAATCACTGTAGAAGAATCTGAACTGAATTGAATCGCATGGAAGCTGGTTTGACAAATCAAAGGAATCTGTTCCTGCTGAACTTCCACAATAAACTTTAATCTGTTGCCAATCTGTCCAGGAATTATTAACTTTTTTTCTAAAATGGGTTCTGAACTTTTCACCGGGTTGAGCAACTGTAAATCCATAACTATATTTAAATTTTAGATTTACAGCATTTGATGGAATACTTATCTTAGGTGTCCATAATTCTTCATTATAATTGATTACACCGGGTCCTGCTTCATCATCAGCATAATATACATATTTTGTTTCATAATTCGGTGGATGATAAGGACCAAGATAGGGAGTTGTTCCAACTGTCCATTTAATTCCATCATTGTTTCCATCTATAACTGTCCATCCTGGTGGCATTCCGGATTCAAAATTTTCAAAAAGAAGGGTATCAAAAACATAGCCATAAGGTTGTAAAACGATGCTGTCTCCTTCTATTTTTGTTCCATTGAAAATATTATATTTAAACTGTGCTCCTTTTGTCTGATACCATGAGCATGTATTTTCAAGCATTGTTGTATCAATTGTTAAAGAAAATCTCTGGGTAAAAGGTGACCATCCACCAGAACTTGTTGTGTCCTTTGCTTTCACTTTAAACCAGTAAACATTTTTATTTAAAAGAGGGATAGGAAATGTATAAATTATTATCTGACCACTTGGATAAATAGGTGTTGTAACACTTTCAGGGCTTGTAAATAATGTATCAAGAGACCATAATATCCTGTAAATAACAGGGTCATTTTGTGGATCAGTAGTATACAATTTAAATAAAGGATTTTTTGTAAATGTTTTTTCAAAGTTAAAGGGAGTTAAAACCTGAGGAATTTCAGGAATACCCGGGTTAAATGGTCTTGCAAGTGCAGAAAGGCATGCAATACCTGCTTTTGCTATTAAATAGAGGTATGAAGTGTCAAGATACTGGAATAAATCCTGTGTTGAATGATAATAAGGATTAAATATATTTTCGTGGTCCATTATTGCATCGTATCCATATTGCCAGAAAGAATAATGGTCACTATTTGCTGTTCCTTGATATATTCCATAAGTAAGACCTTGAACATAAGTATCAATTATTGCGGCCTGGAAGTTTGCAAGCCAGTTTGATGCATTATTTCTATATATTCTTACCCTTTTTGTATTTTCATCGTATCCTACCATATCAAAGTTGAGTGCTCCTTCTATATTATCACCATTTTGATAAGCCTGCTGCACATATGCTTCACTTCCTATAAGTCCCTGTTCTTCTGCAGAGAATGCTATAAATTTTACTGTTGCTTCAAAATGGAAATCCTTCATAACCCTTGCTGCTTCAATAGCCATTGCTGTTCCTGATGCATTATCATCTGCACCTGGTGCATATGTTGTTGGTGTTTCTGATGTGCAATCAAAATGACCGCATATTATATATATTTCCGAAGGGTTTACCTCTCCTACTTTTGTGCATATAACATTTGGGGTATATTGAGAGGAGAAATAGTGTAAATAAACGCTATCATATCCAAAAGACAAAAATTTATTTCTTATCCAGAAAGCAGCTGCTCTTGCACTATCAGTTGTTGCATATCTTGTTCTAAAATTCTGTAATCTTATAATATAAGAAGATATGCTATCCTGATTTATCCTTGAAATTATTTGTTCAATTAAAGGGTTTCCTCTTAAAGTTTTTTCACTTTTAAATTCTTTTGAATGTTTTAATTTTATTTCTTTAAAATTTATTCTTTTAACTTGCCATTTATTTGAGAAAAATTCTATAGTGGGGTCTTTTTTAAGTCTTATAATTATTAAATTTTCTTCTTTTAAAAGGATTTCACCTATTTTTTTTAAATCTTCTATATTTGAAAAAGAGAAAAGATAAACAATATAGTAAGTTTTGTTTTCATGCTCTTTATCAAGAATTTTATAAGAAATTCTATTTTTTTCAAGAATTTTTATTTGATTTTCATCACAGATTGCAAGAATAAATTTATTTAAATTTTCAATTGCAGGTATCTTAATTTCTATTATTCTATCAATATCTTTTTGAGAAGGTGTTTCTATTTTTACAATAAATTTTTCCGCAGAAAGTAAGGAAAAACTAAAAAATAAGAAAATTAATTTTCTCACTTATTTCATAAGGATAATTTCACCCCTTTTTATAATATAAAAAATTTACTTCCCCCTCCTTTTTGTTTTTTACTTCACATATACTGTTTTCAATGTCTTTTTGTAAGACTTTGTCTCAAATCTTATAAAGTATATTCCTTGGGTTATTTCTTTTCCTTCAAATACATATATTCCTGAAATAGGTGTATTTGAAGAATTATATGTAATTTCCTTTACAATTCTTCCTGAGGCATTATATATTTTAATCTTTGCTTTTTCAAAAGGAGGGATTAAATATTTTATATTCAGTTTATCATTAAATATTGTTGGATAAGCAGAGATTTGTGGTTTTAAAATATTCTTTGAAAATTCTTCTGAAGAGACTGCTGGATTACCTATTTCACACCATAGAAGTGCAGGGTTTTGAGCATTTTGTTTTCTTACAAAAATTGTTTTCAATCTAAGTGTATTATATGTTGTTGTATCAAGGTTTATTATGCTAACCTGTCCAATCTTATTATTTGTGAAGAATCCCTGTGAATTTCCTGGTAAAACATTATCAGGGACAAGTTGCCATGAACTTCCGTTAAAGTATTCAACCTG
>JBDRZD010000090.1:0-3304 GCA_039803745.1 Caldifarciminota bacterium | reverse complement strand
CTTTATAATTAAATTCTATGAAAAGATTTTTATATGGACCTGTTTTATCAAAAAGATTTGGAAGATCCCTTGGAGTTGATTTGTTACCCCATAAAACATGCAATTTTAACTGTGTTTATTGTCAACTTGGTAAAAGTTTACACTATGTATGTGAAAGAAAAGAATTTTATCCTGCTCCTCAAATTATTTCATGGATTAAGGAAAATTTAAAAAAATACCCTGAATATGACTTCATAACCTTCAGTGGAAATGGTGAGCCATTACTTTATAAAGGAATAGACAGAATAATAGAATTTTTAAAAGAAATACAGCCAAAACCAATAATCATATTGACAAATGGCTCTCTTTTCTATTTAAAAGAAGTAAGGGAAGAAGTTAAAAACGCAGACATAATTGTTCCTTCACTTCTTGCAGGAAATGAAAAAACATTTTTGAAAATAGCAAGACCTTGTAAAAGTTTGAAATTTGAAAATATAATTGAAGGATTAATAAATTTGAGGAAAGAGTTTAAAGGTAAAATATTTGTTGAAATAATGCTTGTAAAAGATTTAAACGATAAGGAAGAAGAAGTTTATGAAATGAAAAAGATAATTGATAGAATAAATCCTGATAAAATTTTCATAAATACTCCAACAAGACCACCCGCTTTAAAATGGGCAATTCCCCCTTCTTATGAAAAACTTGAATTTGTGAAAAGTATTATCGGTGGAGAAATTGTTAAAGAAAGAAAAAGTTTTGATGAGAAATTAAAAATAGAAGAAGTGATTAATATAATTGAAAAAAGACCTTTATCTTTAGAAGAGATAATGGAAAGACTTAAAATTGATGACGCAGAAAAGGTTAAGAAAATTTTAAAAGAAAAAGAAGAAAGAATAAAATTTATTAAAATAGAAGATAAGGAATATGCAACTTATTAAAATTTTTATAATCTCAATTTCTTTAAACCATTTAAATCATAATAAAATAGAGGATAAATTTTTTGCAGAGGATAAATTAAAACATTTTTCCTTTTGCTTTTTCTTAACAAGTATAGTTTATCAAGAATGTAAGTATGAGTTTAAAGTTAAAGAAAAAAATTCAATGTATCTGGGAATATCAATCCCTCTGAGTTTGGGAATAGCAAAAGAAATTTATGATAAGAAAAGTTATGGTCTTTTCAGTTTTAAGGATATTTTGTGGGATTTAGGAGGCATAATTTCTGCAACTTTTTTAATTATTTTTTATTAGGGGGGTCAAAATGATTAAAACAAATAAAGAAAAACTTGTTATGATTGCTGTTCAGGGTGAAATTTCTCACCCTTTAACCTTTTATCCCTATGATGTTTCAAGGAAAGGCGAAGTTATATATACATTGCCTGAAGGTTGCTGGGGAATTCATTACAATGTAAAAGTTGGAGACAGTGCATTTGGATGGCAGGCTGACCATATTGAACCAGGAGTTACTGTTGTATTTTCTCAAAAGGAAGAAAAAAGAGAAGAATTTTATGGATTTCGCATTCCAGTGTGTATAGGAAATATAGGTAAGGTGATAAGTGGTGAGGCTAAAGGAGAAAAAGGTATTGTGACAGGGATTCATACAGGAATTTTAGTTGATTTTCCACAGGACACTTTAGAAAAACTTGCGATAGGTGATAAAGTTTTGATAAAAGCATATGGAATGGGACTTGAACTTTTAAATTTTAAAGAAATAAAAGTTTTAAACATTAGCCCTGATTTACTTGAAAGAATATGTGAAGAAGATGAAGAAAAAAATACTTTAAAAATAAGGGTTAGAAAGGAAATCCCACCGGAACTTATGGGTTCAGGAATTGGTGTTATTTCTTCTTCTTATGTTGATTATGACATAATGACATCTGATGAAGAAACTCTGGAAGAATATGGATTGTGGGATTTAAAACTCGGAGATATAGTCGCAATTCGCGACCATTTTTCAAGCTTTGGACCTTGTTATAAAAAAGGAGCCATTACGATAGGAGTAGTGGTTCACGGGGATTCAAAGATATCAGGACACGGTCCAGGTGTTTTACCAATAATTTCATCTCCTTCAAAAGAAAAAATAGAAATTATATTTGAAGAATATGCAAATATAGGATTTTATTTGAACTGCGGAACTTTTAGAAAGTAAAATTTAAATATGAAAGAAAATTTTAAAATAAAAATTGGGGAAGAATTTAAACCCTCAACAAAACTTAAAAAAATTTATCGCATTTACCTCTTATCTTTAATTATAATAGGTGTTCTCTCCTGGTATATCCCCTTTATGATTTTTGTTCCGCTTTTAGAAGTGAAGATAGGAATATCAATACCCCTTTGGCTTATAATAATTTTTATAATTTACTGGGTTGAAAAACTGTACGAGTCAATAAGTTATAAATTAACAGAAGATGAAATAATAATGAAAAGAGGGGTTTGGTTTAAGAAAAAGAGCATTGTTCCTTATCTCAAAATTACAAATATTGATATAACGCAGGGGCCTCTTTTAAGAAAATTTGGACTCGCAAACATTAATATACAGACAGCAGGATATTCCGGCTATTCTCATAGTTATACAGGTGCAGAGATTAAACTTGTAGGAATTGAAGAATTTGAAAAATTAGAGGAATTAATAATGGAATTTGTAAAGAAAAAACAACAGATTATTAAAAAAACCAGCGAAAGGGAGTAAAATATGCAAGAAATCCCTTCTTTAATTTCTGCTTTTATTGGAGGAATTTTTTCATTTATTTCACCCTGTGTTTTACCTCTTGTTCCAATATACATTTCTTATATTTCTGGAATATCCCTTGAAGAACTTCAGAAAGGAGGCAAACTTTTAAATGTTTTTCTTAATTCGCTATTTTTTGTTCTCGGATTTACAATAGTGTTTGTTTTTTATGGCGCTTCAGCAACTTTTATAGGCGCAATGATTTCTCAATATAAATACATCCTTTCAAAGATCGGCGGAATTATCATAATAATTTTTGGGATACATTTAACAGGGGTATTTAGATTAAAATTTTTAGATTTTGAAAGAAGAATAAATGTAAAAGGTAAATCTGCTTCTTATATAGGCTCATTCATAATGGGATTCGCCTTTTCCTTTGGATGGACACCATGCATAGGACCGATTCTTGCAGCAATACTTGTTCTTGCAGCACAAAAAGAAACAGTTTTTCAGGGAACTTTTTTATTATTTATATATTCGATGGGACTTGGAATTCCTTTTATTTTATCAGGAATATTTATAAATTACTTCTTTAAGGCATTCTCAAAAATAAAGAAACATTTTAGAAAAATAGAAATAATAGCAGGAATCTTACTTATA
>JBDRZD010000089.1:0-3355 GCA_039803745.1 Caldifarciminota bacterium | reverse complement strand
AGGAGGAAAAATGAAAAGAAAAAAGAAAAATATATTTATAATAACTTTTTTGATTTTTCTTGGTCTTGTATATATAATCTTTACAGGAATTAAAAAAACATCTGTTTATTATTTCACATTTGAAGAATTTTATAAAAGAAAGGAAAGGATAGGTTCAAAAATTGTAAGGATAAGCGGAAATGTTTTACCAAAATCAATAAGTTTTAATGAGGGGATTGCAAGTTTTTTGATTGGAAATGAAAAAGAAAATATAAAGGTGATTTATAGGGGGCCACTTCCTGACCTTATATACCAGGATAGTGCAAAGGTTGTAATTGAGGGAAGTTATAATCCCTTTGAAAATACCTTTGATGCAACATTTTTAATGACGCAATGTCCTTCAAAATATAGGAAAAAATTGAAGTGATAATATTTTTAATCTCTATTTTAAAAATATTTGGGAATATTCATGGTCATACAGGTTATTCAGATGGATGTGGAACCCCATATGAGGCTTTTGAATTTGCAAAGAACCACAATTTAAAAATTTATGGATTAACAGAACATTCTCATCTTCTTACTCAAAACAAATGGAATGATATTATTTATTGTAAAAACTTATTTAAAGATGAAAATTTTTTACCAATCATAGGACAGGAAGTTGGAAAACTAAACTATTATGGTCATATAAATGTTTATGGGGAGAATTTAAATGAAATAATTCCTGAAAAATGCTTTTATAACCTTGATTCTATTTATGAATATATAAAAAACAAAAATTTAATCGGTATATTCAACCATCCTTATGAATTTCATTTTAGAGATTTTGAAAATAGTGAAAAATATAAGGATTATATTTGTGGAATTGAAATAATAAATAAGGATTCAGTATATGAAAAAAGGGTGATAGAGGCAATTAAAAAGGGATGGGAACTCTGTTTTATAGCATCTCAGGATAACCACCAGTGTCTATGGGGAATTGAAAAAAACAAAAGGGAAAGAATACCTTTAACCTGCTTTTTAGTTGATTCTTTATCTGAAAAAGAAATTTTTAAAGCATTAAGAAAAAGGAAAACTTATGCCTTTGAACTTTTTCCAGAAGATGATACAATATATGCTGATTTTAGAATTGATGGATTTTCTTCTGGTGAAAGAATTTTTAAAAATATAAATTTTATAAATGTAAAAATTGATGCTTCTGCAAAGATTCCTTTTGTAAAGATATTTATTTATATAGATGAAAGGATTGATTCAATATTCACATATTCAGAAAAAATTGAAATTGAAAAAGAGTATTATCTTGAAAGGGGGAAACATTTTTTATTTGCAAAACTTGTCCAATCAGATTTTGATAGAGTTTATTTATCACCTGTATTTATTGAAATAAAGGATGAAAGAATAATCTATCCTGAAATAATAAAAGGGGAAATTAATGGAAATTTTAAAATAATAGGGAAAAATGGAAGATTTTTAAAAAAAATTAAGGGAAGTGAAATTTTATTTTTGAGAAAAGGAGAAAAAGTTCAAAAAATAATTTATTTTAAATGAAAAAATTTTTTATAATATCCTTTATTTTAACAATTTTTATTTTCCTTACAGGAATTTATTTTTATCTTTATTCAATAAAATCTTCTGAAAAATCCTTAAAGATAAAGGGCAAAACATTCATAAAGGGAATATATCCGTCAGTTTTAAATTCGATAAAATTTTCTGCTGAAATAGACAAAAATGTTTTAAAGGATTTAAATCTTTTAGCAGAAGCACTTAAGGAAAAAATATTTAAAAAGGAAAAACTTTTTGAATATTGTTTTAAATGGGGACTGTTTGAGATTACAATTCTTGATAAGGAAAACAGGGTTTTAGAATCAACAAAATATAAGAAGGGTGAAATTTTAAAAAAAGAAAGAATAATTAAAGGAATTGAAAATGAAATAGAGGAAGATACCCTTTATTTTTTAAAGGATTTTGAAAATAAAAAAATTTTGATATTAAAGGATTTAAGAGGAATAAAACTTTTAAAAAGGGAATATGGAGTTAAAAATCTTTTAGAGGAAATTTCAAAAGACCCTGAAATAGATTTCTTTTTCTTTCAAGCAAAAGAAGGGGTCGTTTTTGGAACAAAACTCCCTGAAAATATATTACCCATAGAAAAGGAAGAATTTTTGAAAAATGCTTTAAAGGTTGATACAGTTTGCACAAGGGAGATAATAAATGATGGTAAAAGATGCTTTGAGTTTGTTAAATCTGTTGAAATTTTTGGAGAAAAGGAAGGAGTTTTAAGAATTGGATTTTCAATGGATAACTATTTTATTTTTTTAAAAAATTTAAGAAATCTATTTTTAATATTTTTAATATTAACAGTTTTCTTTTTATTTTTATCAATTTTATTTTTAAAAGTTTTAAAAGAAAATAGGGATATAAAAATTAAAGGAAGAATAATAAATGCATTGAAAAATTACAAAAATCCTTCTATATTTGTAAATGAAAAAGGAGAGATAATATTTATAAATAAAAAGGGAGAAGAAATATTAAAGGGAAAAGGAATTATAGGGAAAAATTTGTTTGAAATAGATAAAATGGATTTATTCAAGATAAGAAAGTGTAGGGAGGAAGAGAGGGAAATTGATTTTGAAGAAAGAATAGATGGTAAAATATTTTCTGGGAATGTATTTTATTTTAAAGATGGGAAAAATAAATATTTTATTTCAATTTTAAACGATATAACAGAAATAAAGGAAAAAGTTAAAGAGGAAAAATTTTCTGGTTTTTCTGAATTCCTTGCAGGACTTGCTCATGAGATAAAGAATCCATTGAATTTGATTTCTTTATCAATCTCTGAAATTGAAAGGGAATTTGGTGAGGAAAAGGTTTCAAAGATTAAAAAAGCATACATAAATTTAAAAGAAAAAGTTGAGGAATTCTTGCTTTATTTAAAACCCTTTGATATTGAGAAAAGGGAAATAGATGTATTTAAAATTTTTGAAGAAATTGAAGAGGAAAATAGAGAAATACTAAAAAGACAGAATATTGATTTTAAAATAGAAGGTGAAAGAATAAATATTTTTTCAGATTATAAAAAACTCAAAAAAATATTTTCAAATATAATAAGGAATTCAATTGAGGCACAGGAAGAAGGAGGAATTATTGAAGTAAAAATAAAAAGGGAAAATGGAAATTTAAAAATAGAGATTTCTGATAGGGGTATTGGTATTCCTGAAGAGGATATTGAAAAAATATTTTCTCCTTTTTATACAAAAAAGGAAAAAGGGGCAGGACTTGGTCTTTTTATTGTTAAAAAACTCCTTGAAGATTTAAATGGAAAAATAAATATTACTTCAAAATATGGATTTGGAACAAAAGTTATAGTTGAAATTCC
>JBDRZD010000088.1:0-3437 GCA_039803745.1 Caldifarciminota bacterium | reverse complement strand
ATAAAATTTTCATATAAATATATAACCTTCTCTTTCTGGTTATATTCCGGGGAGAAGGATTTTAAAAGGAGGAGGATAAATGAGAATAATTGAGAAAGCAGTAATCAATAGGGAAGATGTGTTTAATCTTATAATAGAGGGTATAAAGGGAAATGATTGTGGCGGGAGATATCAATGTGGTGGTCTGAGCAGATGTACAGTAGAATAAAAAATAAAAATTTATAAATAAAATAAACGGGAGGGGGAAGAAATAAAATTAAAGGAGATGGAATATAAATATTCAAAATGGAATATAGAATGTGAATATAAGGGAAAAATAATAATTTTAAATACTTTAACTTCCGCAGCAATAATGGTTGAAAAGAGTGATTTAGAAAAAATAAAAAATGAAAATTTTGATCTTATTAATAAAGAACTGCTAAACGCACTTAAAGAAAATGGTATTATAGTAAATAAGAATAAAGAAAAAGACGAGAATGCTTCTTTTTGGTTGTTATTCCATACCATTAAGTATCGTTCCTTTTTTGATGTATTCCATTTAGTGATTATGCCTACTTATAGATGTAATTTTGAATGTAAATATTGTTTTGAAGATATAGAAAAGTTAGAGAGTTACAAAGAAAATATGATAAATCCCGCGATGATAAAGGAATGGGTGGAGAAATTATGGAATATCAGTAAGTTTAACACTTTTAAAGTAGTATTTTATGGTGGAGAACCATTTTTAAATAAAATACTTTTAGAAGATTACATAAATACTCTAAAAACCTGGAGTGAAATCAAAGGTGTTGAATTTTCATTTTCTATTATTACAAATGGTTATTTATTAAATAAAGAAGATATTTCAATTTTGGTTGAGAAAGGATTGGGAGAGATCCAAATTACTCTTGATGGAGTTAAAGAAATTCATGATCAGAGAAGACCATTGAAAGGGGGAAGGGGCTCTTTTACCAAAATTTATGAAAATTTAATTTCGTTACTCTCTTTACCTCTTCGTATAGTAATTAGAACAAATCTTGATAGACATAATTTTTTAAATTTTAAAGATTTTATTAAACTTTTAAAAAAAGATGGCATTCTTTCAAGAAAAAATGTGAGTCTTTCCCCTGCTTTAGTAGATCCATCTCCCGGAAAAGTGGAATGGTGCAGAAAATTTGTTCCTGAAATTCTTAGTGAAAGAGTGCAAATATTAGAAAAAATATGGACTGACTTAATAGAAGAAATAGAAGATACCAATTTTCTTTTAAATACTCATAAAGTTGAATTTGGATTATGTAATGCAAAAATAAAAGATTCTTTTATTATTGGCCCAGATGGTTCTTTATATACTTGTTATTCTTTAATAGGATATGAAGAAGGGAAAATTGGGCATTTAAAAGAAGGGTTTAATTCTAAATATGCGGAATTTGTGTATAGTATAGATCAAAAAATACAACAATGTCTCAAAAAGAATTGTGTTTTTCTTCCTCTCTGTACCGGAGGATGCTTCTATCAAGCCTTTGTAGAAAAAGGAAATATTTCCGAGGTAGTATGCCCTGAGGAATTTTACAAAAAAATATGGATATCTGTAAAATTAAAAATTTATGAAAAAATATTAAAATATTAATGTTAATAGAAGTAATAGATTTAGTTAAAATTTATAAAAAGGGAAAATATGAAATAAAGGCAAATGATAATATTTCTTTTTCTATTAATAAAGGAGAAATAGTAGGAATAATAGGACCAAATGGTGCAGGGAAAACAACATTAATGAAACAAATTGCAACTTTATTAATACCAGATAAAGGAGAGATTTTATATAAAGGTATATCCATTGTGAAACATCCACAGATAATAAGAGGAAAATGCTCATTTTTATTGGAAGGGATGCAAAATGTTTATCATTATTTAACCGGGGAAGCCAACCTTCTTTATTTTGCTTATTTAAATAAAATTTTTGGAGAAAAGGCTAAGAAAAGATGTGAAGAACTTTTAAAGAGGTTTGGTTTATATAGTGTAAAAGATAAATATGTTTTTACATACTCAGCAGGGATGAAAAAGAAGCTTGCAATTGCCACATGCCTTATAAATGATCCTGAAATAATATTTCTTGATGAACCTCTTTCAGGTCTTGATCCTATTGCTTCTGAAGAAGTCACAGATTTTATTAGAATACTTGTAAAAGAAAAAGAAAAAACTTTCATAATCGCAAGTCATAATATGAAGTTTATTGAGAGAGTTACAGACAGGGTATTATGGCTAAAAGAAGGTAAAATTATAATGGAAGGGGATACTGGAAATATTAAGAATTTATTCAAAAAAAAGGAAATTATTTTTTATTTAAAAAATGATAATAAAGCTTCTTTAAGACTTTTAGAGAGTAATGTGGAATTGAAAAAAATTTCAAATAATATATTAAAAGTGAGTGTTTCCTTGGAAAATAAAGAGTTATTATATTTTATTTTAAAAGAGTTTGAAGTTTTAAATATAGAGGAAATGGAGTCAGATTTTGAGATAATATTTAAAAAATTATATGATAGGGGTAATTAAGGCAGAAATTTTTAAATTTTACTTTGATTTAAAAAGATATTTATTTAATTATATCTGTGGGTTTGTAACAACTGCAATATTTTTAATTGGAATTTATTGGGGAATATATTATTTATTTGCAAGACGAGGAGAAGAAATAGCATTTATAGGGCTTCTTCTATGGATTTTTGTTTCCTCCGGGCTTTCTGACTTGACAAATCATCTGAATGAAGAAAAATATCTTGGTACATTAGAAAGAATATCAATAGTGAAAAGTTCTCTTCTTTCTATATTAATAGCAAGATGTTTTGTAAATTTTTTATTCACAGCAATAAGAATTTTTTTAATTGCCACTTTTCTTTATATAATTTTTCATCCTCCGCTCGTTTTTTTATTTACTTCTCTCAAAAAATTTTTAATTATATTATTAGTAGGTGCATTAATAATAATAAGTATATATGGTTTTGGATTTTTAATAGGTAGTTTAGCACTAATTTTTAAAAGAGTGGGTGCATTGGTTCCTATTTTAGAATATTTCATTTTATTTTTTTCCGGAATAATAATTCCCTTTGAAAAAATGCCATTATTCATTAAATTTTTTTCTTATATATTACCTATGACTTGGGGAATAAAGGTACTTTATGCTTTTAAAAATAATAATAATGATAATTTTATTATCTATTTATTAATTTTGATATTATACACATTAATAGTGCTAATTACAGGATATTTTTTATTCTCATACACAATGAGATCTGTCAAAAAAACTGGAGAATTTGCTTTTTATTAAATTTTAACTCCGTGCAATAAAATTGCAAAAATCAAGAAAATTTATGTAATAAAATTGCATTAAATAAAAATTAATTTATTTATTTTCAATAATTTTTAATTTTAAAAATTCTGGCATAAAATTTTCATGTAAATATAAA
>JBDRZD010000087.1:791-3453 GCA_039803745.1 Caldifarciminota bacterium | reverse complement strand
GGCCAGTGCCGCTCGCCCCGCCCCTCTTTTTGGGGTAAATCCTGCCTGTGGAGGTGCGCGATGAAACGTCTGAGTCCGTGGCTTCTGGTTCTCCTCTCTGGCCTTCTGGCCGTTGCGGCCGGATGGGCATTGGGAGAGCCCTCCGTCGCCGACAGCCCCACCCCCTCCGCCGTTTGCCCGGCGGATACGAACCACTTCGTCTATCTCCCCCTGGTCTTCAAGGCCCCCGACGCCTGCGAGCCGATCCCGGAGACGGAGTATAATGTAGTCCTCTCCGTGAACGACCTCTACGATCCCACCAAACCTTCTCCGGAGAACAACCCCGATTACCGGTTATCCCTTCTGGGGTACTACCCGGTTGACCGATACAAGGGACTTGTGAACTATGGCCCCACCAATGATTCCAAAGCCCCGAAATTCACCACCCTCTTTGAAGGCCAACCGACCCCTCCCATCCTCAACACCTACCAGGCCAACGGCTGGGATTGGGACAACCATCAGCCTATTTCCGGTACGCCTCACGGGTTTGAAGTAACCGTTATCGGCCTGCAGAGTTCACCGAAGGCCATCGTCCGGGTGCCAGATAGCGGTTATGTTATCGGCTGGGACTGTGGTGACGGCGGCTGCGACGCAATGGTCATCTACGCTTCCCGATGGGAAATTTCCCTGAAATACACGCGCGAGGACCGTGTCTCCTATCCACCTCCCCAGAAGGCTGGCTTCACGGTACACATCGTGGGCATCTGCGTGGAGCCCTCGCTGCGGGCTCTCTACGAGCAGATGAACGCCCAGGGCCGGTACTATCTTCCGGCGGTGCGGGGCGGCCAGCCCATCGGGCGGGCCTGGGGAGGCGAAATCGCGGTCGCCATCCGGGACGACGGTCCCTTTATGGACCCCCGGGATTGCGACAGTTTCTGGAAGGGGTATTGCCCGTAGCAAAAAGGGTGGCTCTTTGGGAATTTGTGTGGTGGACTTTCCGCTTGGGGGCAACGTAGCACAATGTAAGGTCTCGTAAAGTCATACCCCTTTGTAAGGTCTTGTAAAGTCATACCCCTTGTCGTCTTGTAAAGTCGTACCTTATGTAAGGTCTTGTAAAGTCATACCCCTTGTCGTCTTGAAAAGTCGTACCTTAACAGTTGCGCATTGCCATACCCCTTTTCTGACCGAGCAGGAGAGGGAGCGCATTGACCAGGCCAAGTTGGAGGGGAAAACGCTGGCAACCATCGCCGCGGAGATCGGATACTCCCTCTCTTGTGCCCGTAAGTGGTGGCGGAGAGGGCGAGACGAAGGGCGGAAAGGACTTCAAAACCGACCTCAGGGGCCCATTCGGCGAGGCCCTCTCAGCCGCTTTGCGCCTCAGGTCGCCGAGGCGGCCCTCGCCCTGAAACGTCGCCATCCCCGTTGGGGCCCCGACCGGATACTGGCCGGACTGCGCGCCGACCCGAGCCTCCAGGGACTCCCATTGCCGAGCCGAAGCCGTCTGGCCGTCTTCTTCCGGGAGCGCTGTCCGGAGTGCGTGGCGAAACGGAAGCCTCGTCCCCACAGAAACCCGCCACTCCCAAAGGCCACCGGCGTCCACGAGGTCTGGCAACTGGACATCCAGGAAGGCGTTCGCCTGGAGGACGGAACCATTGCATCCATCTGCAACATTCGGGACCCGGTGGGGGCGGTGATGATCGCCAGTCGGGCCTTTGCTGTCCAAACCGACCACCACTGGCGCAAACTGCGGTGGACCGAGGCCCAGCAGGTTCTACGAGAAGGGTTCACCGAGTGGCAAACCTTGCCCGACAGCGTGATGACGGATAACGAACTGACCCTGACGGGCAGTCCGACGGACCCCTTTCCCAGCCTGCTGACCCTGTGGCTGGTCGGTCTGGGCATTCGTCACCGGTGCATTCGTCCTCACCAGCCCACGGACCAGGCCCAGGTGGAGCGGAACCACCGCACGTTGAGCAACTTCGCCCTCGGTGAGGAGGGCCGCACCAACCTGAGCGCGCTTCAGCAGGCCCTGGACCGGGAACGGGCCATCCACAATATGCATTTCCCCTCTCGGGCCAGCGATTGTGGAGGGCGACCGCCGCTGGAGGCCCATCCGGAACTCCTTCACCCTCGCCGTCCCTACCGACCGGAGTGGGAACTGGCTCTCTTTGACATCCAGCGGGTCTACGACTACCTGGCGACCTTTACCTTCCAGCGCCGGGTGAGCACAGCCGGTCAGGTGAGCCTGGGCCGCCAGGTCTATTCGGTGGGACGGGCTTGGGCCGGGCAGAGCCTCCTGGTCCGGTTTGACCCCCGGCAGAGGGAATGGGTCTTCTATCGGGAGGCAGAAGGGGGAGAGCAGGAGATTGCTCGTCGCCCAGCCAAAGGGCTGGATGTGGAAACCCCGACGGGTCTGAAGCCGGACACCCTTTCTCTTCCCGTTCCGGTCCAGTTAACCCTGCCCTGCTACGGACCACAGACAACGGACAATGGGCCCCGGGTCCGAAGGCGGGATGCGCACAATGGCATATCGGAGTACCCGATAGGGAAGCAGAGGGTGAGGGTGAGGATAGCGAAGGCTCTCCTCCGCCCCCCCACTCCCTCGCTCCTCTGCTCCCCTGCTCCCCCGCTCCTCCGCCCCTCCGCTCCCCTGCTCCCCCGCTCCCCCGCTCCCCCGCTCAGT
>JBDRZD010000087.1:0-755 GCA_039803745.1 Caldifarciminota bacterium | reverse complement strand
CCACCGTATTCCAGGAGAGGTCGTAGCCGCCGCCGGATTGGGCCAGGGCGACGGGGGCCAGCAGGGCGATGAGGAGGGAAACGTGAAAAGTGAAACGTGAACCGTTCATCGCTCCCTCCTGCCCTCACGGGTGGCTCTTCTGGTAGACACAGGCGACAACGTCATCGTTCTCGTTGCAGACCAGCGAGGCGATGTACTGGTGCCTGGCCAGGATGAGCTGGAAGCCCAGGTAGGGGGGGAACGTGATCGTCGCCGGAGAGCCCGACCAAGCCTCACCGTGCACCAAGTTGCTGCCGTACCAGAGCGTGTATTCCACCCTCACGTTGGTGGTCGTGATGACCAGCGTATGATCCCGGTCTGTGTCGCCGTCCGTAAGCACGAACCATCCGGTGGTGGACATACCAAAAAGCCGTTCCGGAGAAGAACTGGTCTCGTACACGTAGGAACTACCCAGTAACGCGGCGGACGCGAACGCCGAGGCGTGCTGGCCGTCCAGCGTGTCGGCGTCCAGGCCGGAGCCGGAGCCGTCGTTGCCGGCGTGCCAAACTGTGTTGCCGTTGACCAGGAAGCCGGCGCTGCCGGTGGTGAACGTCACGCCGCCCGTCGCCCGCACGGCGAACTGGTTGTCGGCGGTGGAGGAAAAGTCGGCATCTGTTGAGTCGGCCCAGACGAACGCGCCGGTGTGGTTCGCCCTGGCGCGCTGACCGGCGGCGAAACTGTAGTTGCCCACAGCAGCGTTTTGGTTTCCCCCCGGA
>JBDRZD010000086.1:0-3852 GCA_039803745.1 Caldifarciminota bacterium | reverse complement strand
AAGCATTAATATAAAAAACTCATGGAAAGATTTAAAAAAATCTATAAAATTTATGATTATTTCAACTTTTTTGCAAGTTTTGGTTTTGAGAAATACTTTAGATTCAAAGCATCAAGAATTTTAAAAGGGGTTGTTTTAGATGCAGGGTGTGGAAAGGGCGAATTCACTGAATTTATTTTAAGAAATAAAAAAGTTAAAAAAGTTGTAGGAATTGATATAACAAAGGAAATGGTAAAAGAAAGAAATAAAAAATTAGATTCTTATTTTTTACTTGGGGATGTCCATGAAATGCCTTTTAAAGAAGGTAAGTTTGATTTTGTTGCCTCTGCATTTTTATATAGAAATATAAATCCTGAAAGATTTTTTAAAGAATGTAAAAGGGTTTTAAAGAAAAATGGTAAAATACTAATTCTTGAAATGGGATTACCTGATTTTTTTATTATAAAGTTTTTTTATTTGATTTATTTGAAATTTCTTGAAATTTTAACACATTTAATTTTTAAAAAGGAAATCTCTAAGGAATACAAATTTTTATTTGAATCAATAAAAAAATTTAATAAAGGGGAAGAAATTAAAAAATATTTTAAAAATCTTAAAGTTTTAAGAATAAATTTTGGTTTTGCCTATATTTTTATTTTGGGTTATAATAATACTCTATGAAAAAAATAAAACTTGTTGATTTAAGATCTTCTTATCTTGAGATTGAAAGGGAATTGAAAATTGAATGGGATAGAATATTTGAAAGGATGCAACTTTTCCTTGGAGAAAATGTAAGAGAATTTGAGAAAAATTTTGCTGAATACTGCGGAACAAAATACTGTGTAGGAGTTTCATCAGGAACAGATGCACTTCATATTGCTTTAAGGGCAATTGGAGTTAAAGAGAGCGATGAAATAATAATTCCATCATTTACTTTTATTGCAACCCTTGAGGCAGTATGGATGGTAGGAGCAAAACCTGTTTTTACAGATATTGATGAAAACACCCTCTGCATATCACCTTCTGATATTAAAAATAAAATCACTGAAAGAACAAAGGCTATCATACCTGTCCATTTATTTGGAAATGTCTGCGATATGGAAGAGATTTATAAAATTAAAAAAATTTATGGTTTTTATATAGTTGAAGATGCTGCACAGGCACATGGAGCAGAATATAAGGGTAAAAAAGTTGGAAATCTTGGAGATCTTGGCTCCTTCAGTTTTTATTATACAAAGAATCTTGGTGCACTTGGTGAAGCAGGTGGAATTACAACAAATGATGATAAAATATATGAGGAGTTAAAACTTTTAAGAAATCATGGACAAGTAAGTTCTTATTCAAGCATAAGATTTGGTTTTAATGCAAGACTTGATGAAATTCAGGCAGCAGTTTTAAATTTAAAATTGAAAAAACTTGATGAATGGAATGAAAAAAGGATAAAAATTGCAAATCTTTATAGAAAATTTTTAAAGGATACTCCCTGCAAGTTTCAGGAAGTAAAAGAAGGGGTAAAACATGTATATCACTATTTTGTAATAAGAGTTCCTGAAAGGGATAAACTTGTTGAATTTCTAAGAGAAAATGGGGTTGAAGTGGGAATTCATTATCCTGTTCCCTGCCATCTTCAAAAGGCTTCATCAATTTATGAATATAAAGAAGGAGATTTAATAGTGACTGAAAAAGTTTCAAAAGAAATTATTTCTTTGCCCTGCCATCCTTATTTGAACGAAGAAGATGTTGAATATATTTCAAATTTGATTAAAAAATTTTTTTAATTTAAAGGAGGAATTATGAAAGCAATTGCAAAAACTAAACCCCAAAAGGGTTTTGAAATAATAGATGCACAAATTCCAAAAATTAATGAAGATGAAGTTTTAATAAAGGTGAAGGCATCAACAATATGTGGAACAGATCTTCATATATATAAATGGGATAAATGGTCAAGTGAAAGAATAAAATTGCCAAGAATAGTTGGACATGAGATGAGTGGAGAAATTGTTGAAGTTGGTAAGAATGTAAAGGATTTAAGGCCGGGAGATTTTGTATCTGTTGAAACCCATATAATATGTGGAAAATGTTATGCCTGTAAAAATAATAAACAGGAAGTATGTGTGAATTTGAAAATCCTTGGTATTGATATGAATGGCTCCTATGCAGAATATGTTGTGGTTCCTGCTCAAAATTGCTGGAAAAATGATAAAACAATTCCACCAGAAATTGCCTCTTTAAAAGAACCGCTTGGAAATGCAGTTGATACAGTTTTATCAGAGGATGTATCAGGGAAAAGTATTTTGATTACAGGATGTGGACCACTTGGTCTTTTATCAATAGGGGTTGCAAAGGTTTCGGGTGCTTACCCAATCATTGCAACTGAAATAAATGAATATAGAATAAAAAAGGCAAAGGAAATGGGTGCTGATTATGTGATAAATCCTTTAAAGGAAAACGTTTATGAAAGAGTAATGGAAATAACAAAAGGAAATGGGATTGATGTTTTCTGTGAAGTTTCTGGAAATGAAAGTGCATTGATAGAGGGATTAAAGGCAGTAAGTTATGGAGGAAGAGTTTCAATACTCGGTCTTTTTAAAGATGAAGTAAAATTTGATATAAACAATTTAGTTGTTTTAAAGGGTTTGAAAATTTATGGAATAACAGGAAGAAAGATTTATTCTACATGGTATAAAACAAGTTCTTTGATTGATTCAGGAATTCTTGATATATCTCCTGTTCTAACACACAAATTTAAACTTGAAGAGTTTGAAAAAGCATTTGAATTAATGGAAAAAGGTGAATGCGGAAAGATTGCATTTATAATTGATTAAAAAATGAAAAAAAATAAAAAAAAGAATTTGTTAAAAGGCTATGAGGAAATAAAAAAAAGAGAAATAAATATTTTAAAAAAGATGAGCATAAAGGAGTCAATAAAACTTACAGAAATACTTTTAAAAGAGTTAAGTAAATGGAAGAGATAATAAAAAAAATAGCAAAAATTTTTAGAAAATTAAAAATTCCCTATGTAATAATTGGTGGCATCTCTGCTTCTATATGGGGAAGACCAAGAATGACTCTGGATACTGATATTGTGTTTTTTATTCAGGAGGAAAAGATTGATTCTTTTTTAAATTTATTAAAGAAAGAAAAATTTAAAGTTTATCCTGTTAAGAAAATAAAAGAAAAACTTAAAACAGGCTTACCGGTCAAGATTGCATATACTAAACATTTTTCTATAGATTTAAGATTATCTACTTATAAAATTGATGAAAATGCAATAAAAAGAGCCAAAGTAAAAAAATTATTTAATGTTCCATTAAAAATTTGCTCTCCAGAAGATTTGATAATTTATAAACTTCTGAGATTTGACGAAATTGATATTTTTGATATAAAAAATATAATTCTAAGAAGGGGGAAAAAATTGGACTGGGAGTATATTGATAAGGAGGTAAAAGAACTTGCAAAAGAAACAAGTAATGAAAATTTAATTAAGAATCTTGAAATAATTAAAAATCTTTAAAGGGCTGGGTTCCGTAAGCCGGATTCTGTTTTAGGCGGTCATTTATCTATGCGACTACCCGGGAGTTATGGGTGCGGGCAACACCCTTATCCTCCCTATTTGTCTTGCTCCGGGTGGGGGTTACCTTCCCTACCGTCACCGGTAGAGAACGTGGGCTCTTACCCCACGGTTTCACCCTTACCCCGCATTTAGCGAGGCGGTATAGTTTCTGTGGCCCTATCCGTCTTATAAGGGTCACCCCTTATAAGCCTCCCTTATTCAGGGAGCACCCTGCCCTCTGGAGTCCGGACTTTCCTCACCCCTTAAAAGGGGCGCGACCGCCCGAACCCAGCCCTTAGTTTATAATATTAAAGGAAATT
>JBDRZD010000085.1:0-4131 GCA_039803745.1 Caldifarciminota bacterium | reverse complement strand
ATTCTAAATCTCTAAAAGAAGTTAAAAAAATCTGTAAGACTATTGAAGAAGATATAAAGAAAGAATTTTCTACTGATATAGATACAATTTTACAAAAGGCAAGTCCCTTAGCGGGATTTGGAAGAAAATTATTGGAAAATAAGAATAAGATGTTCTTCAGCCTCTTATGGAAAATCTAAAGGTTTTAGAGTGATATTCTATTACTCACCACCTTCAGATTCAATTTTTTTAGTCTTTGTGTATGCTAAATCAGAGATCGAAACTCCATCTTTTGAATTATTGAAAAAATTATATAAAGAAATTATAGAATATATTCATATTATAGAATATATTCATACTCATTATTCATCTTATTCATAGTTATTTTAACGGAGAGGGTGGGATTTGAACCCACGGTCCCCCTTTAGGGGGGACGCACGATTTCCAGTCGTGCCCCTTAAACCAGGCTCGGGCACCTCTCCATCATGATTGGTAAATTATAAAGAAAGAAATTTTGTTTTTTCAATTTTATTTTGTTCCAAAAAGTATAGATGAAAGGATAAAAAGAGAACCAATAATTTGAATTAATGTAAATTTTTCTTTTAAAAAAATAAATGAAAGAATTATTGCAAATAAAACTTCAAGTAATAGAAAAAGTGAAGAGGTAAATTCTGAAGTTTTAGAAAGGCCAATATGATATAGAAAATACGCTAAAAATGTGCAGAAAAAGGCAAGATGAAATATCGCATAGTATCCTTGTAAGTTTTTAGGAAACTTAAAGTTTATTAGGGAAAATGGAAAAAGGAAAATTAAAGTTAAAAAAATAATGATTGCAGTGAATTCAAATGGAGGAGTCTCTTTTAAAATTTTCTTTGCAAGTATTATATAAAAAGCCCATGAAAAAGAAGAAAACAGGGTAAGAATATCACCCTTTAAATAAGTTATTTCAAATTTACCAATATCTTTATAAAATAAAAGGAAAAGACCGATTAAAGAAAAAATAAGCGAGATTATTTCATTTTTATTTAAACTTCTTTTCTCAAAGAAATAAATGATTATTGGTATCCATAGAATATAGGTATTTATAAATAAACTGGCTCTTCCTGAAAGGGTATATTTTTGACCTGTAAACTGAAATAAATAACCTGTTGCAGACAATAGACCTGTGATTAGCAAATCCCTTCTTAATATTTTTTTAATATTAAATTTTAAAAAAGGTAAAAAGAAAAAGAAAGCAAGTAAGAATCTAAAGAATACAAATTGAAAGGGCTCTATATATGAAAGCCCCCATTTTACAACTGGGAAGGAAGTTGACCATAAAAATGCTGAAAGAAAAAGATATAAATATTTCAATTTAAAGTCTTTCTTCCTGTATTTTCCCTTCTGTTTTTACAAAGGTATAATTACAATTTGGGCATTTATAAGGGATTATTTCTTTCTTTATTGAAAATTTGTAATTACATTCAGGACAAGTATATTTTTCCAATTCTCCTTCTGGCTCAATTTCAACATGAGCCATGCTAAGCCTGCATAATGGACACCAGAGCGGTTCTTTTTCATTTTTACTTATAAAGATAATAACACTGCATCCTTTACATTCAAAGGCTTTCATATTTTATATTATAAAGAATTTGACTTTTAAATTTAAATTTGCTTAATATTTTAATGCTGTGAAAGAAAAAATAATAAAGATTTATGAAAAGATAAAAGAAGAATATTCAGGGAAAAGGGCAAAAGAGATTGCAATAGATATTTCAAAATTTCATAGAATTCAGGTATCTCCATGGTTTTCTGAAGCAGTTTATTACTCTAAGAATTTACTTAAAGAAAAAGGAATTAAATCTTATATCCATAAATTCCCGTCTGATGGAAAAGCAAAATATTTTACAATGGAATCCTTTAAAGAATGGAGTTGTAAAAGGGGTGCTCTTTATCTTGAAAAACCTTTTAAAAAGAAGATTGCAGATTTTGATGAAATAAAGTTAAGTGTTATTCCAAGGTCGGGAAGTGTTAAAGGGATTTTTGATCTTGTTGATTATGATGGAGGTAAAAAGGATTTAAAAAATAAGGTTATTTTAATTTCAAATAGTGAATTTTTAAAAGAAGAATTTTTAAAAGAAAACAAAGTTAAAGGGGTTATATTTTATGGAATGAATGAAATAGAAGGTGTAAGGAAAAAAGAGGATTTAATGGATGCACTGCAATATGTTTCCTTCTGGCCAGAAAAAGGTAATAAATTTTTTGGATTTATAATTTCTCCAAGAAAAGGTGATGAATTAAAAAAGATTCTTATGAAGAATAAAGAGGTAAAAGTTTTTGCTCATATTGAAAGCGAATTTAAAGACGGATATATTGAAGTTCTTGATATATTTTTCCCTGGTAAAATAGATGAAGAAATATGGGGGATTGCCCATTTATGCCATCCCTCCCCTTTTGTAAATGATAATGCATCAGGTGCTGGTGCTATTCTTGAACTTGCAATTTCCTTTAAAAATTTATTTAATAATAAAATTCTTGAAAAACCATTAAGAGGGATAAGATTTCTTTTATTACCAGAAATGACAGGAACATATGGTTATTTAAAATCAAAAGAAAAGGAAATTTATAAAGTAAAAGGATGTATAAATCTTGATATGGTTGGAGAAGACCAGGAAAAATGTAAAAGCAGTTTTTGTCTTATAAAAGAGCCATATTTGATAAGAAGTTATATTTCTTATTTAGGTGAATTGATTTTTGAATATCTTCAGGATGGATATAAAACCTTCTATGAAAGCGATTATATTCCTCATCTAAAAAGAAAGATAACAGAATATTCAGGTGGTTCTGATCACTATATTTTGATTGATCCAACGATTGGGATTCCCGCAATAATGCTCGGGCAATGGCCTGATAAATTCTATCATACATCCTTTGATAGTGAAGATAAAATAAGTGAAGATAGTTTGAAGTTTGCAGGATGTTTTGCAGGCACCTTGATTTATTATATTGCTTCATTAAAAGAAGAAGAGATTGAAAGGCTTGCAGAAAAAATGGATTTTTTATATAGAAAAAATGTTTATGAGATGAAAATAAGAGAGGAAAATCCACTTAAGGAAAAACTTCTTTGTTTATCTTATAAAAATGCATTAAATTCTTTAAAAATTTTTAAGAGTGATTTTAATATAGAAAAATTTGTAAAAGAAAAATTTTCTTTAACTCAAAGAAAAGGTGAAATTCCAAAAAGAAAATTTAAAGCCCCCCTTTATTTTAGATCCCTTGTTAAAAAAATGGAAAAAGATGAAAAGGAATGGTTTGAAAAAAATTTGAAAAAGAAAAAATATTTAAGACATATTCTTGAACTTTTTATATATTATATAGATGGAAAAAGAAGTTTATCTCAAATATGTAAAATAATAAAAATAGAAACAGGTAAAGATGAAACCGCCTTTTTTAAAAAATTTTATAATATTTTAAAAAAATATAAATTTTTGGAATAAAAAACATAAAGTAATTAGTCTAAAATTTTATGGTATTCTTTTATTTGACTTTTTTCTTTTTTTAAATTATAATAATTAAAAATAAAATTTTAAGGGGGAAAAATGAAAAGATTGTATATATATTTAATATGTATTATTTTAAATTTTCTTCAAGCAAGGGATACTTTAATTTATATTGGTAAATTTGAGCCTGTGGATGTAGTCCTTAGGGATGGGTGGGTTGTTGGAGATATAGGGTATTTAACATGGGAACACTACCCGGATTCATTTGGAATATTTATTATTGATCTTACTGATAGGACAAATCCAGTAAAAATAAGTCATTTAAGAATACCATCTTTCCCCTACTCTATAGAGGTTCATGATTCACTCGCTTATGTTGCTGCTGATGATGGATTATATATAATAAATGTAAAAAATCCTGAGAATCCACAATTAATCGGTAGTTTACTGGCAGGGCTGATGAGAGATTTAGAAATAGTAGATACTATATGTTATGTATGTAATTTTATTCCTCCCCCTTCTTTATATGTAATAAATATAAAAGATCCATCTTCACCATCCCTTATAACTACTTATACCCCTTCTTTTGTTCCTTGTTATTGGTATTTAAAATATTATAATAATATCCTTTTTGCTACTCAATACGAAGTTCTTAATTCAATTGATGTGAGTA
>JBDRZD010000084.1:0-4428 GCA_039803745.1 Caldifarciminota bacterium | reverse complement strand
TTGATAAAGTTTTTTATCTTCTTGGTATTTCTTATGAGAATGAAAATTTTTATATAAGGGCAGCACAGAATTTTTTAAATGCTTATAAAAAAACAGATGATATTAGAATAAAAAAAGATTCAGAGAAAAGATTTGAAAGAATTATAAAAAAACTGAATTTTAATGAGATAAAAAGTATTTTAAAGGATGCAGAAGAAACCCCTTTTTATTCTGAAACCCTTTATTACGCATTTCTTTCCGCATTAAAGGAAAATAAGATAATTGAAAGGGATTCAATTTATAATGAACTTAAAGAAATAGGTGGAAAATATTTTAAAGAGGCTGAAAATATCCTTAAAAGAGAAAAAAGGGAAAGCAGAGGGGAATATGTTTTTAAAATACTTCTATTAATCCCTTTAACAGGAGAATTTGGAGAATATGGAAAAGAGTTTTTGAATGGATTCAATCTTTCCTTCCCGGATAATAATCTAATAGAAATATTTGATACAAGATCAGATCCCTCTTATTTGTACAACAGTATGAACCTTTTTCTTGAAAAAAAGCCTTATATAATTGTTGGACCATTATCCACAAAGTGTGCAACAGTTATCTTTCCATTTCTTTCAAAGGAAAAGATAATTGTTATTTCACCAACTGCAAGTGATATAAGGCTTGGAACAATCGGGGATAACATATTTGCCTTTAATGAAGGAATTTATTATGAGATTAAGAAGATTTCAGATTTCATGCTTCTTAAAGAATATAAAAAAATAGGTATTCTTTATGCAAGTGTAAATGAGTGTGAAATTTCAAAGGATGTTTTTATTCAGATTTTTAAGAAAAATAAAGGAAAAGAAGTTTTTTCAATTTCCTATTCGCCAGATTCAACAGATTATCAAAAAGAGATAAAAGAGATAAGAAAATTTTCACCTGACGCAATCCTCTTATTTCCTTCAGAAGAAAAAGATGCAATTGAGATGATAACCCAGATAAAATTTTTAAAAATTTCCTGTCCAATCTTTTCAACTCATTATCTTTTAAGAGAAAAATCCGTCATTATTGCAGGTGAACAACTTAAAGATGTTTATATATCAGGTTCATATCCATTCCCTTTAACAAATTTAATGTATGAGGAATTTAATGAAAAATATATTAAAAATTATAACATTTCACCAGGAATTGTTGCGATTAGAGGATATGAAACAGGTCTTATTTTAAAAGAAATAGTTTCTTATGGAATCAAGGATTTTTATAGAATAAAAGATTTTTTAAATGCAAAGGGTTTTTTAAACGGTTTAATGGATTTTTATTCATGGAATGAAGAAATTATAAGAATTTATAATTACGAGAAAGATGAATTTAAGGAGGTATATAGATGAAAAAGGAAGAATTTATAAAAGCACCCTTTAAAAAGGAAAATTATATAATTATGGGAATAGGTTTGGCCTTCATCATTTTAGGATATATATTTCTTGCAATAGGAGATATAACAATTTCACCAATATTACTTACTCTTGGATTTTGTGTTATTATACCGATTGGAATAATTTATAAAAAAAAGAAGAAAAAATTATCTTAATATTCCTTTTGCTGCCCAATTAGAAAAATTCACAAGAATACGTGGTAAAATACCAAAGAAAAGAACACCGATTGTGCAAACACCTATTGATATTTTAAGTGGTAATGGAACCTCTATTTTTTTACTAAATTCTTCCTCTATATACATTCTTCTTGCAACCATTAAATAGTAATAAAGGGCAACAATTGTTAAGATTCCACCAAGTAAAACCAAAAACCAGTATCCGGTTTTAACCCCTGCAAGAAATACAAATAGTTTTGCCCAGAAACCTGCAACAAAAGGTATTCCACCAAGGGAAAGAAGGAAAATCAGCATTGAAAGGGAGAGAATTGGATTTCTCTGTGCAAGCCCTTTTAATGCATCTATTCTTTCATCATTTAATGAATTTACCTGTGATTCCACAATAAGGAATGCTCCCATGTTTGAGAAAAGATATGTAAATAGATAAAATAGAACCATGCTTATTCCTGTTTCATCAAATGATGCAATTCCTATTAAAATATAACCGATATGGGCAATTGATGAATAAGCAAGTAGCCTTTTTATATTTGTTTGTGGAAGTGCAACAAGATTCCCCAGAATCATTGTAACTGCAGAAAGAAGTGCTATTACAGGAATTAATGGATTTTCTCTGGGAAATACCTCAAATAAAAATCTTATAAGGGCAGCAAAACCAGCTGCTTTTGGTGCAACTGAAAGAAATGCAACATATGAAGATGGTGCAGCCTCATACACATCAGGTAGCCATGTATGAAATGGGACTGCTGCAATTTTAAAACCTATACCAACAAGGAACATTATCATTCCAGCATAAAGTATTGGAGATGTTTCTTTGAATTTTTCTTTTAAAACTTCAAAATCTCCGCTACCTCCTGCTCCATAAAGAAATGATAATCCAAAGAAAAGAATTGCAGAGGAAAAAACACCAACAAGTAGAAATTTTAAAGAGGCTTCTGGTGCCCTTATATCTTTTTTATAAAATCCTGTAAGTGCATAAAGGGGGATTGAAAGCAACTCAAAAGATATGAAGAATAAAAGTATATTTTTTGATGAGACAAGGAAAGACATACCGATAATTGAAAATATAATGAGCAAAAGATATTCAACAGATTTATCAGGTATTCTTTCTTTTAAATAAGGAATTGAGCCTATGCATCCTATTATTCCTGCTGAAATGAATAAAATTTTTAAATAATAGGAAAAACTATCAAGGGAAAATCCAAATTTTAAGGAAAATGATGAGAGGAAAGAAGAAATAATTAAAGAAAGGAAAAGAAAAAAAGCGGTAAGGATGCTCAGGATAACCGGTTTATTTTTCTTATCCTTTAAGATTATATCAAGTATAAAAATTATAAGTCCTGTTATTGAAAGACTTATTTCAAATATAAATGTTTTCATTTTATAAACCTTGTTAAAAATTCAAGAACACCTACATCAATATATCTTACAAGTAAAAATGGTGCAACTCCAAAAAGAATTAAAACGAGTGATAAAACCCATAAAGATACCCATTCAGGTCCTTCTGCATCCTTTAAATCCTTATATTTATTTTCATCAAGGGGACCAAAAAATACAATTTTTAAAATTCTCAAAACATAAACTGCTGTTATAAATGTTCCTGTGATTGCCAGTGGAAACCATATCCATCCAAATTTATAATGGGAGAAATTTTTTGGGATTGTTAAGCATCCCCAGAATACCAAAAATTCTGCAACAAACCCTGATAAACCTGGTAAGCCTAAAGAAGTTAGACCACCTATTCCAAAAGCAGTTGCAATTCCAGGCATTTTTTTACCAAATCCACCCATTGAAAGGGCATCCCTTGTATGTGCCTTTTCATAAACAAGACCTACAAGAGCAAACAAAAGACCTGTCATTATTCCATGGGAAAACATCTGGAATACACTTCCTGAAAGCCCTGGTTCAGAAAGTGTTGCTGCACCGAGCATAACAAATCCCATATGGGATACAGAAGAATAGGCAACAACATACTTTAAATCCATCTGATTCATTGCAGATAATGCTCCATAAACAATGTTTATACAGGCAATAAATCCAACCAAAGGAGCCCAGAATTTTGCACCTTCAGGCATAAGACCAAACCCTATTCTCAGTGCTCCATAAGCACCGAGTTTCATTAAAACTCCTGCATGGAGCATTGATACAGCAGTTGGTGCTGCTGCATGTCCATCAGGTGACCATGTATGAAGTGGAAAGACACCTGCAAGGACTCCAAATCCTATGTAAAAGCATAAAAATAAAATTTTTTGAAATGAGAAAGAATACAAACCGGACTTTGTTGCTTCATAAAGAACAAAATAATCAAAACTTTTACCACCAGCAAAATAAACAACAAGAAGACCAACAAGTATGAATGCAGAACCTAAAAGAAGATATAAAGTCAATTTTGCTGCAGCATATTCCTTTGTTCCAAGTGAAACACTTCTCATTGCAGTATCAATTGGTCTCATTATAAATCCAATAATTCCCCTTGGTGGTATCTTTGGTTTTAAATCAGCCCCTTTCCCCCATATACCTATTAAAAGATACATAGGAAGAACTGCAAGTTCATAAAAGAGAAAGAAGATAAACAGGTCTAAGGAGACAAATACTCCAAAGACTCCTGTTACAAGAACAAATAAGAGAATATAAAATTCTTGAATTCTGAAAGGTATAGTCCATGAAGCAAATACTCCTGTAAATATTATAAATGCTGTTAAAAGGACAAGCGTTATTGATATTCCATCAACCCCTAAATGATAGGATATCCCAAGAGAAGGAACAAGCGGAATATATTCTATAAACTGGAATGAGCCCTTATTTACATCATAAAGGAAAAGTATAAGAATTGAAAGTAAAAGAGAGATACC
>JBDRZD010000083.1:0-4704 GCA_039803745.1 Caldifarciminota bacterium | reverse complement strand
TAAATTATTTTTTAATAAAAAAAGGTCTGCCCTTTTACCATGATAATCAGATGGTGATAATTCATAGGGAATTAAAGATGTTATTTTTTCAACTTTTTCAAACTCATTCAATCCCATATAAATGCTCCATAAATCGTATAAATAAGATGGGTCCTTTGTAAAAATATATTTTTCTTCAAGTTCATAAATGTAATCCTTTTGAATATAAACAAATAATGTTTTTGTTTTTAAAAGAAAGCCAAAGGGCAATAAAAATATTGCTAACCATTTATATTTTTTTAAAAAAATTGAAAACAATCCATAAATTAAACAAATTATTAATGGATAATAAAATGGGTAAGAAAGATGAACCCTTGTTTTTAAAAAGAAACCTGCACCTATGTAAAAGGAAAATAAGGATAAAAGGAATTCCTTTAAAAATTCATTTATTTCAACTTTTTCAAATAAAAAATATAAAATAAGGATTAAAAAAGGTGAAAGACCAAGGGAAAGGGAAATTGAAATTGATAAATACCATGAAAAATAATTATTTCTTTTTAAAAAAAGAAGGAAAATCATTAAAGGGAGTGAAAGATAATCAAAAAATAATAGATTATGAAAATCTGTTTTCTGCCAGCCTGTTAAAAATCCAAAAATAAGAAAAACTGAATGAATATTAAATTTGAAATTTGTTTTTAAATAATTAACTCTTTTGAAATACAAAGAGAGTAAAAAAAGGATTATTGTGTTGTATATAAGAATTTTATCCTGATTGTAATAAAGAAAGCCTGAATCACCAAATACATTTTTTCCAAAGAATTTTAATGAAATAAAATATGGGGAACCAATAAGAATTATGAATAAAAATGGGAGTGGGAAGATTATGAACGCTTTTATTTTTTTATCTTTTAAAAATAAATATATTGATGAAAGAAAACAGGCAGATAAAACTTCTATAACCTGCCCCCTTGAAAAACCAAGTGCATACTCTACCCATTCACCTTTAAGCAAGTTTTTTATAACTTCATCAGGATTTAAAAGATAATAGTATCTTGCTCCTCCTCCATGAAATATAAAATCGTATAATGGTGGAATTAAAATTATTGGTGTAAAAAGTATAACAATCTTCAAAACCTTATCTTCTCTTTCACCTGAAAATATTGAAATTAAAATTGAGATTAAGAGAAAAACATTGAAAAAGAAAACAGGATGGTCAAAAAAGAGCATCCTTATTGAATCAAAGAAAATCATCTTTCCACCAATTCTTAAATTGTAAGAGAGGGAAGTTTCAAGAATAAGCCTTAAATATAAAAATGAGAAAAAATAGATAATTAATTTTTTATCATCTATTTCTTCTGCTTTTTTTTCTATTAAAAATAAAATCTTTTTCAATGCAAAATATAAGGGATTTTAAAATCTATTTCAATATCACCTTTTTTTGGAACCTCCTCTAAAATTATTTTTATTTCCTCTTTACTTTTTAAAATCTTATTTTTCATCAAAATTTTACCCTTTATCTTTATTTCCTTTATGAATATTTCACCATTTCCTGAATTTTTTAAAAATAATGTATCATTTTTTAAATATATTGGTGATGGAAAAAATAATTTTGAACCTTTTGCATTTCCAATTATTTTTACAAAATGGAAAAGTTTTCCCTTTATGTTTGTAGCAATCCTTATTTCTTCTTCAAAAATTCCTTCTTTCAAAGGGTTTATTTCAATCTCTATAATTTCCTTTTTGCCAGGATTTATTGTAATCGGGAATTTTGAAATTATTTCACAAGTTGAAGAACCTTCTCCTTCAAGCAAGATTAAATCAGCATCACCTTTATTATAAACATTTATGAATGTATCCTTTTTTTCACCTAAAAATATATCTCCTATATCAATTATTTCCTCTGTTTCTATGAGAGGTTTTGGAATTCTTAAAACATTTGCTTTTATCTTTAACCTTATATTTGGCTCATATGGGTCATTTGTTATTAAAAGTGCTTCATCTTCATATTCACCTTCTTTTTCAAGAATTATCTCAAATCTTAAAAATGAAGAATCTCTTGGTGGTATTTTTATTTTTTCAATGAATGCCTTAATTCCACAGCATGTCTTTACATCAACTATTTCTAAAACTTTATCTCCTTTATTTTTAATCTTAAATTCAGGATAAATTATACTTCCTTCAAAAACTCTTCCTGCTTCAAAAACTCTTGGAAAAACTTCTATCCTTGGATAAATAAAAATTAAAAATATAAAAAATTTCAAAATTTACTCTATAACTATAAAACTTCTTGTATAGGGTTTACCGTTTATAAAGAGTTTATAAAAGTATTTACCTTTTGAAACTCTTTCACCATTTTCATCCTTCAAATCCCATAAGATTTTATAATTTCCAGGAAGTTTTTCACCTTCTATTATCCTTCTTATAACCCTTCCCTGAATATCATAAATTTTTAAAACAACAAAACCCTTTGAAGAAATTGAATAGGATATTTCAGCATTTTCTTTGACAATTCCTTTTGACTTAACACTTTCTTTAATAAATTTTTCCTTTTCATAAAATTTAACATAAGGCTCTATATCTCCAGCAGCAGTTATTGCATAGCTTTGTTTTGCACCTGTTGGAACATTTGCTCCTATAACAGTAATTTCATAAACTCCTAC
The DNA here is from genome assembly GCA_039803745.1 of Caldifarciminota bacterium. GTDB lineage: Bacteria > Hydrothermota > Hydrothermia > Hydrothermales > Hydrothermaceae > JBDRZD01. The sequence goes on along the minus strand of JBDRZD010000083.1, from coordinate 2,065 downwards.
CTGTGGTGAATTCAAAAGAAATACTTCAACATTGTTTCTTGTATCAGGTGAACCTCCTGGAACTGATTGCCCATTTGAAAAGTAATTTCCCCAATAAATCTGGTTTGAAGGGTCTTTTACTCTTAAATTTAAATTATTCACAAGCGTAGGGTTTGCACCTGCAGCTGCTGCTGTATCATGCCATACAAGAACAATTTTAAAACTCTGGGAACTTGAATTTACCTTCAAATAATATTTAACACTATCACCTGTATCTATCCCCTGTTTATAATCATCTATCCACAATTTTCTTGCATCACCTGAAAAATAAAGAGAATTATCAAGCAAAATTCTTCCAAACCCTTCATTATAATTTGGATAACCTGAAACACCTGTCATATCTGTTGTTGAAAGCAAAAGAGTTGCCTTTATTAATGCACCTGATGGATAGATTGAATCATTGGGATTCGCCTCGCCTGATGGATAAAATCCCTTTGAATAGTATTGCCTTACAAGTGTTGCAACTCCTGCACATGCAGGTGTTGCCATTGATGTTCCAACCATTCCTCCTATCCTGCATGTTTGCTGTCCCCATTGATCTGCTGGATATGCAGAAGTTATGAAATATCTCCATGGGTCGCCTTGTTGTGTTGCCCTTCCACCTGGTGTCATTAAATCTGGCTTATATCTATTATCAACAGTTGGTCCTCTTGAACTCCAGTCTGAAATATTATCAGCGGTTCCATCATAACTATGTCTCCATGTTGAACCAACTGAAATGCAATTCTTTCCAGTTGAAGGAGGGCAAACTGTTCCACTTGAAGGACCTGAATTACCTGCTGCAAATGTAAAAAGAAAATCCTGATGGGAAAAAGAAAATACATCAACATCTATTGCTTCATATTGATATTGACCATTTGCACCTGTATATCCCCAGGAATTTGTATGAATTCTTGAACCTTTGTTATAGGCAGTATTTACAGAATTATAAAAATTGGTTATATTGAGCTGACACTGATAGCCCGCATAATATCCTATATCCTGCATGTATATCTTACCCATATATGCATGACCCTGATATTCTGCAATATTATTTGCTCCTCCTCTTGTAGGATCACCTGCAACTGTCCCTGATACATGTGTTCCATGAGCACAGTTTGAATCATCTTGCAAATCACCACCTTCATTTGTATAATCATATATAACTATATGGTTTGGACCGGGTGGGTTATTGTTTGGGTCCCTGAACCAGCAGGAATAATAATCAACACCTGTATCCATAACTGTTACAATCTGTCCCTGTCCTTTTATGTTTCTATTCCATACAGGGAGAGAGCCTGATACAACAGTATCACCACCTGTTAGTGGAGTTTCATTTGCCTGAACAGTTAAAACATAACTCTGTAAAACATATTTTGTTGTGCTGTTAAAAAGTGTTTTTGGATAGTAAGGGAATATATGATATACTTCTTTTATTTTTGCAATTGAATTTAAATTTTTTAAAGATGTCCAGATTACAATTCTGTTTGATGGATAAGGAAGAACCTGTTTTATTTCGGAAATTTTTGAAAGTTCTAAAGAAATCTTATTTATATCAGCATCAGGAAGTAAATAAACTACAAAGGATTTTAAATCAGGAAGATTTATATAAAGCGGATCATAGATTTCCTTAAATCCATAATCTTTTGTAAGTATCCCTGTTTTTTGAACTTCTTTTATATTTTCACATTCAGGATGTATTTTATAATAGGGATGATAATCACCTATCCATCTTACAAAATCAAGATTTTTTATTTCTTCTATTTTTTGAGGCTCTATTTTAACAAGATAGGCAAATTCAGGAATATAGGCATAAATTTTAACTCCCTTTTCTTTTAAAATGTTTTTCCATTCCCTTATTGCAGGACCATTTAGTTGCAAAAGAAACACATCATTATCTTTTTCTGCCTTTAACTCCTCTGGAATATTTGGAATTTCTTTTAATGGGTCAAATTTAATTTTATCAAGAGATATGGGATAGGAATAGGAAAGCCCTATAAATAATCCCACAACTATCAGCACTTTACCTTTCATACAACCACCTCCT
>JBDRZD010000082.1:0-4969 GCA_039803745.1 Caldifarciminota bacterium | reverse complement strand
TTTCTTGATGCAATTATTATCTGTCCTAATGAAATTCCATTATCATTTGCAGGAATTCTTTGATGTATATAAACTTCGAATCTTTTTGATAATCTTTTATATGTTTTTTCTAAAAGTATTTTGTTCTGGAATACACCACCTGATAAAAATATCTTTTTAATTTTAACCTTATTTGCCATTTCATATATAACTTCAACAAGTGTATTGTGAAACTTTGAAGATATTATTTCTTTTTTAATTCCATTTTTTAAATCATTTATTATTCCTTCAAACATTTCTTCCCAGTCAAATATTAAAATTCCGTTCTTTTCTTTAATTTCAAAATTATAATATTCTTCTATTTTCTCATCACAAACCCATTCAAGCATCATCGCTGCCTGTCCCTCATAACTTATTCTTTGTTTTATTCCAAGTATTGATGAAACAGCATCAAAAATTCTTCCTGATGAAGTTGTATAAAAAGTATTTATGTTTTTTTCAAGCATTATTTTAAAATTTTCTTTTTCCTTATCATTTAAAGAATTTATTGGTTCTAAATCTAAATCAAAACATTTTTCTTTAAAAATTTCATATAAAACACCAATAGCACTCCTTCTCGGTTCTTTTATTGCCTTATCCCCTCCAATTAATTTAAATTCCCTGAAAGTTCCTATCCTTTCAAAATCTTTGTAATTGCATATTAAGAATTCTCCTCCCCATATTTTCCCATCCTTTCCATATCCTGTTCCATCCCATGATATTCCAAGAACTTTATCATCTATTTCATTATCAACCATACATGAGACAATATGGGCATGATGATGATAAACAGGAATTAAGTTCTTATAATTTTCTTTTGCATATTTTGTTGATAAATATTCAGGGTGAGCATCATGAGCAACATAGTCAGGCTCAAATTCAAAAATCTTTTTGAAATCGTCAATAATATTTAAAAATCCCTTATAACTTTCTTCTTTTTCTAAATCTCCTATATGCTGCGAAATAAATATTTTTCTGCCTTTTGATATTGCAATTGTATTCTTTAAATGTCCACCAACCGCCAAAATTTTTGGTAATTCTTCTTTAAAGATTATAGGAGATGGTGCATATCCCCTTGCTCTCCTTATTATGTATTCTTTCCCAAGAACAATTTTAACAACAGAATCGTCCACATATCTTTTTATCCTTCTATTATGAATTAAAAAATAATCGGCAATACCTTTAAGTTTTTTAAAAACTTCTTCATCTTCAAATACAATTGGTTCATCACTTATATTTCCAGAAGTGCATATAACAGGGATATTCAATTCCTTCATTAAGATATGATGTAAAGGAGAATAGGGTAAGAAAACACCAAGATATGGATTTGAAGGTGCAACATATTCTGATAATTTTTTATTTTCTTTTTTCTTTAAAAGTAAGATTGGAGAGGATGGTGAAGTTAAAACTATTTCTGCTATTTTATCAACATATACATATTCCTTCAAATATTTTAAAGATGGGAACATAACAGCAAATGGTTTTTCCTCCCTCTTTTTCCTTTCCCTTAATCTTTTAACTGCTTCATCATTAAATGCATCACATAAAAGCTGGTATCCACCAATCCCCTTTAATGCTATTATAAATCCATTTTTTATAAAATTAACCGCATCTTTTATTGCTTTGTATTCCTCTGAAATCAAATTTTTGTTTTCATCATAAAGATAAACTTTCGGGCCACATAAAGGACATGCATTTGGCTGTGCATGAAATCTTCTATCCATCGGATCATCATATTCTTTTTCACAATCCTTACACATTTTAAATACTTTCATTGTTGTATTTTTCCTATCATATGGAAGTTTTTCTATTATTGAAAATCTTGGTCCACAATTCGTGCAATTTGTAAATGGGTAAAGATATCTTCTATCATTTTTATCAAATATTTCATGAATGCATTCCTTGCAAGTTGCAATATCCGGTAATATAGAGATTTTCAATTTACCTTTTTCATCAGATTTAAGAATTTTGAAATCTTTATAACCTAATTTATCAAGAAAATAGAAATTGAAAAAATGGTAAGAAGCAAGTGGAGGTTTTTCATCTTTTAATTTTTTCAAAAATTTTTCAATTTCTTTTCTTTTACCTTCAACTTCAATTAAAACTCCTTCCTTTGTATTCTTTACAAATCCTTTTAAGTTTAAAGATTTTGCAATTCTATAAACAAATGGTCTGAATCCAACTCCCTGAACAAATCCCTCAATTTCTACCTTTAATCTTTGAACTTTCAAAATTCTTTAATCCACTTTTCTCTTTCTTCTTTTATAAATTTCACAACCTCTTCTATTCCAATATTTTTTAATGCTGATGTTTCAAATATCTTTAAAGATGGATTTATCTCTAATGCCTCCTTTTTAACATTTTCAATATTAAAAGGAATATAGGGGATAAGGTCTATTTTTGTTATTATAAATCCCTTTGATGTTAAAAAAGCCTTAGGATATTTTTTTGGCTTATCATCACCTTCTGGAACAGAAAGAAGTGTAAATCTTAAATTTTCTCCGAGATCATAAACTGATGGACATACAAGATTCCCGACATTTTCTACGAAAATAAAATCATATCTATTTTTTAATTTGTCAATCACCTCTTCAATCATAACTGCTTCTAAGTGGCATGCTCCTCCTGTTATTATCTGAACTGCTTCAAAGCCTTTATTTCTAATTCTCTCCGCATCCCTTTGGGTTTCAATGTCTCCTGTAAGAACAATTATTTTAAAATTTTTAAAATAAGGTAAAATTTTTTCAATTAGTGTTGTTTTTCCGCTACCTGCAGAAGATATAAAATTTATAACAAATGTTTTTTCCCTGTCCCATTTTTCCCTTAATTTCTTCGCAATTGCTTCGTTTGCCTTTAAAAGTGGAATTGATATATCCTCAAATTTTATTTCACCCATTATATCTCCATTTCAATTCTTTCTATAATCATATCAGAGCCTTTTATCATCTCATTATAAATATTTCCACATTCAGGACATATAAAGGGGAAATCTAAAGAGGTAAATATTTTTCCACAATTTGTGCATCTTAATTCAGGTTCTTCTCTTTCTATTTCAAGAATTGCATCCTCAAACAATTTTTTTCCCTTTTTTAATATTTCAAAGGAATGGGAAATTAAAAGTGGTTCAACCCCTGAAAATTTTCCTATTTTTAATTTTATTTTTGTTATTTTTTTTGCATTATTTTTTTTACTTTCTTCCTCAACTATTTCAAGCAAATTTAAAGTTAAAGAATATTCATGCATTAAAATAAACCCTTTATTACTCCATCATCTGTTAGATCAACTCTCAATGCTGCAGGTTCCTTTGGTAATCCTGGCATTTCCATTATTTCTCCGCATAAAGGAACAACAAAATTTGCTCCTGATTTTATCCTAACTTCATCAATCTTTATTTTAAATCCTTTTGGTCTTCCAAGAAGTTTTGGATTGTCAGATATTGATGCCTGTGTTTTTGCCATACATATAAATGAATTCTTTAATCCTATTTCTTCAATCTTTTTGAGCATCTTATTTGCATCAGCAGAATAATCAACTCCATCAGCACCATAAACCTTTTTTGCAATTATCTCAATTTTTTCTTTCAAAGGCATATCAATTTTATAAAGTGGTTTATAATTCTTTGGCTCATTAAAAGCAGAAATAACCTTTTCAGCAAGTTCAATTGTTCCCTCTCCTCCTTTTGCCCATGCCTCACAAAAGGCATATCTCACATTTTCATTTTCAAGAAGTTCTTTCAATTTCTTTTTTTCATTTTCTGTATCATAAGGGAAAACATTTACTGCAACAATAGGAGGAATTCCAAAATTATCCCTTATGTTTTCAATATGGGCTTTAACATTTTCAAATCCTTTTATAACTGCTTCTATATTTTCATTCGTCAAATCCTTTTTACCAACCCCTCCATGGTGCTTCATTCCCCTCATCGAGGCAACAATTACAACTGCATCAGGTGAAAAGTTTCCAAGTTGACATACTATGTTTAAAAATTTTTCTGCACCAAGGTCAGAGCCAAATCCTGCTTCAACAACGGCAATTTCAGAAAGCTTTAATGAAAGAAGTATTGATAAAAGTGAGCATGTTCCATGGGCAATATTCCCAAAAGGACCTGTATGGATTATTGCCGGTGTATTTTCAAGGGTTTGAACAAGATTTGGTAAAAGTGCATCCCTTAAAATTGCAGCCATTGCCCCTTCTGCTTTTAAATCCCTTGCAAATACAGGCTCTCCAGTTCTTTTAAAACCTATTAAGATGTTACCAAGCCTTTCCTTTAAATCCTTATAATCTTTTGAAAGACCAAGAATTGCCATAACTTCTGAAGCAGGTGTTATAACAAATCCATCTTCCCTTGTAGGTCCATTTGTTTTTCCGCCAAGCCCAACAATTATCTTTCTTAAACTTCTGTCATTCATATCAATTGCTCTTGGCCATAAGATTTCCCTTGTATCAATGTTTAATGAATTTCCGTGATGAACATGAGCATCTATCATTGCTGATAAGAGATTATGAGCAGAATTAACTGCATGGAAATCACCTGTAAAATGCAAGTTTATATCCTCCATAGGAACAACCTGTGAATAACCACCACCTGTTGCTCCTCCTTTTATTCCAAAAACAGGTCCAAGGGAAGGTTCCCTTAAAGCAACTATTGATTTTTTATTCAATTTCCAGAATGCCTGTGTAAGACCTATACTTATTGTTGTTTTTCCTTCTCCATAAGGAGTTGGTGTCATTGCAGTTACAAGGACCATCTTAGCATTAGGCTTATCCTTTAATCTATCTAAAACACTCAATGAGATTTTTGCTTTATATTTTCCATAAAATATAAGTTCCTCTTCTTTTATTCCTATTTTTTCTCCTATTTCCCGGATTGGCAACAATTTTGCTCTTTGTGCAATTTCAATATCCGTAAGCATTTAACCTCCTTTTTAAAGAGATTAATTATAAAGAATAA
>JBDRZD010000081.1:0-5275 GCA_039803745.1 Caldifarciminota bacterium | reverse complement strand
ATTTAAGACTTTATTTCCTTTTTCTTTCCTTCCAGTTTTTTAATTCTTTCTTCAAGTTCTTTAATTTTTTCTTCTAATTTTTTTATAATTTCTTCAACATTTTCTTTATAGGGCAAAATTATTCTCTTTTCAATCTCATATCTATATGGCTCAAATTCTTCTATAATAAAGGGTCCTCTTTCCTTTTCACCGATTTTAACCTTCAAAGAAATTTTATTACCCTTTCTTAAAATCCCGATATCAACTTCCTCATTCGGATGCCTCTTGACATAATAAATCAAATCATCTACATCTTCTATCTTTTCATCTTTTATTGAAAGAATTATATCACCTTCTTTTATGCCTGCCATATCTGCTGGTGAATCCTCTTCAACTTCTGTTACAATAACTCCATACTCTATATTAAGGGCAATCCTGTAATGCTCTGGAATGCTTTGAACATGAACTCCAAGGTATCCTCTTTTTTCCCTTGCATTTAAAATTCCTATCCACAGGAAAAGAAATATTATTAATATTAATCTTTTCATCATTCCCTCCTTTCTCAATTATTAAGACGAAATTTAAAATCAAAAAGTTTCAAATTAATAAAAGATAAAATTTTATCCCTAATATAAATTTTCTGTATTCTTTTAAAATCTCAAGAAGGTCATTTTCATAAGGATTTCTTATAAACCTTTGCTCATAATTTATAAAAGGATAAAAAGAAAAGTCATTGTAAAGAATTTTTATTTCAAAATAAGAATTTATTTTGTAATCATATCTTTTAAAATGCAGTGTATCAATTTCATTTTTTGTCAAAAATTTTCTCATTTCAAATTGAAAATCTGCTTTTATAAATTTATACGATAAACTTAATTCAGGAGTTAAAGAGATGTATGAATAGTTTTTATGAGAAAGAGGATTAAATGGTTTTAAATAGGATATCCCAAAATTTATTCTCCTCGTCCCGAATAAGAATGAATATTTAATTCCATCAAGATAATTCCAGAAATCAGGATAAAAATTATAATAGTGAATTCCTGTTTCAAAGAATGGTGTAAAATTTAATTCTTTAAATCTTATACCAAATGAAGTTTTGAAAAGAGAAAATTCAAGGGAATAAGTAAGTTTTTCTTCTTTAATATAAACAGGACCAAGAAAATAATAGGGCTCGTAAAATAATTTTAAAAATATTTCTTTTTTCTTCAAAGTTTTAAAGTAAAAACTTATATAACCAAAATTTTTGTATTCATTTTTATAGAAAAATTTGATTTTGGAAGATAAACTAAAATAAAAATCTTTTAATGAATAATTTATTTCAGGGGTTAATTCTAAAAAGGCATCGTCAATCGTTTCTACATATTTAAATTTATAAAGTTTTTTGCCTTCTAAAAAATTCGATATATCCCTTTCTGAAAACTTGAATACATTTGAATCATAGCCAGAATTTATTAAAAAAGAGATTTTAAATTTTTGTTTTTTTTTACATAAACTTTTACAGAGCCTCTGCCTTTCTCAAACAAAATTTTTATTGAATGCTCTCCCTTTGAAAGTTCTAATTCTATTTTTTCTGCTTCTCCTGGCAAAACATTTTTATTTTCTAAAAACTTTGCCTTCTTTGAAACTTTTCCTTCAAATTCCTTTGAAAATATCTCTTTATCATTATCAAAAATTTTTAATTTAAATAAATCATATTTTCTTTTTCCATCCTTATTAAAATCTCCCCTCACATATATATAAATTGTTTCAGGACCTTCTATTTTAAAACTGCAAGAAGTATCAGGAGTAATTCTATAATAGGTATATTTTTTACCATTTATAAGGCATGTTAGTGGAGAACCTTCTAAACTTAAACTTTTTAAATTAACTTTTTTTAATTCAAAGACATTTACATAAAAATTACCATTATCTGTGCGAAGTTCATACTTACCTTTTTCAAGAAGCAATTTTATCTCTTTTTTTTCTTTAACTTTATAATTTTTATATTTATTACCATCTTTTAAAATGTAAAACTCTGCTTCAGAACCTTTATTTTCAACATAAATTTTGATTGATTTTGGCTCCTTTAATTCAAAATAAACTGGTGAATCACTTTTTAAATTCTCATTTTTTAAATCCAGTTTAATCTCTTCCCAGTAAGATAAAAGGATATAAATTGGAAAAAGAATTAAAACTGTTTTTTTCATACACTCTCCTCCATTTTTTTCTTTTTTAAAATATAAATTATATCAAATTTCAGAATTAAAAATAAAAGGGAAATAAAGATAAAGAATTCTAATAAAATTAAAGGGATTGAATACTTTTCTTCAAAAAATAAACTCCCTTCACAGGCTTGTGGAATTTCAATAGGTGATACAGGCATATTATATTTCTTTGCAATTCCAATTACATTATGAATGCTTATAACAGGGATACCCTTTTCAAGAAATCTGGCAATCGTGCCTTTAACAGGTAATTTATTAAAATCTATTTTTCTATCATATGGATAATTAATCCCTGATTTTAAATAATAAATCATATCAGGAAAACCCATGTCTGCTATCCCTCCTCCTATACTTACAAAAAGTTTTATATTTCCATTTGAAATACTATCATAAATTTTCATTCTTCTTTCAATTGAACTTTCAAGGGAGTTCTCATTTATAAAAATTTTAATGTTATTTCTTTCAATTGCATCTTTTAAAATATTTCTTCCCTCTTCCTCTATTCCCATTCCACAATCATTAATGCCTCCAATTGAAGCAGCAATTGTTTTATTTTTTATTAATTTTTTTTCATAAAGAAAATTTTCCATATCAAGATATGTCCAGAAGGGATAATTTGCTCCCCATCCTGATGAACTTGCAGATGTTATTATTATGGGTTTAAGACCGAGAATTTCTGCTGAGATTATCAAAGAAATATTTATTGCGGGAAAAGAACCTGTAAAATTTATTCCAATATAATCACCTTTTTTTAAATTTAATTTCTTAAAGAAATCTATAAAAAGAGCAGAAAAGTTTGGATTTATACTTGTTAGTTTTGCATCAAGGGATGCCTCTTCTTCTGTTATTAAAGAATTTCTTAATCCTATGAGTCCTGTTTTACCAGGGTCATTTATAGAATCTATAATTCCACCTCTTTTAATAAACTCCTCTTTTAAAAGATTAAAGGCTTTATATGTCAAGATTGCTGATTTTTCTTTTAATTTAAAATATTTTACGGGTTTTTTTATAAGTGTTTTTTGCTCTATCAAGAAAAATAAAATTCCCATTAAAAATAGAATTAGAAAATCAACCTTGTTTAATTTCCTTTTTAAAATCATTTGAAAACTGGTGCTCCACCATTTATCAAAATAACAATATATCTTATTATAACACAGACAACTGAAAGAGTGGAAAGAGTCGGAATTATCCCCTGCCTGTCCATCCAGTATGCCAGAAGTCCCGGAATTATAAAACCGAATGCCCTTATCATTATTGCAATCTGACCAATTGGTGAACCTGCAAAAAAGCGCGATAGTTCTGAAAATAGAAAACCTAAAAGAACTGTTACAAGGAGTCTTCTTCTTCCATAAAGTAAGGAGAAATTTGATATGATTTTTAAGAAAATTAAGGTTAGAAAACTTGCAATAAGTGTTCCAATTAAAAGGCCTGGTTTATCAAGAATATAGGCAATATAACCTGGAACAACAAGACCACCTGCCATTGAGCCAATTATTTCAGAGGAAAAAAGAGTAAGAACCAAACCAATTGCTATTGATTCTGCAAGTATCATAATATTCTCTTTGATTTGAAAATTTCTCTTATTTTATTTCCAAGTCCTACAATGTTTCCTATGCCCATACAAATAATTTCTTCCCCAATTTCTAAAACTCTATCAAAAACTTCTTCTGGTTTTGGATTTTTAAAAGTGATTATTCTCTCTTTTTCTACACCTTTTTTAATAAGATTATTCTTGACTATAAAAGAATGCTCACCACATATTATGTAATAATCACCTTTTATTTTTTCTCCCAAAAATTTTAAAAAGGATTCTGTTCTCTGCGCTCTATCAGACCTTAAAACAAATAAAACTACTTTTATCTTTTTATCTTTTGAAAAATTTTGCCATAAAATAGATGTTGATTCAGGGTCATTTGCTGCAAAGGCACTGTAAAATTCTATTTTCTTTCCTCTTTCTTCTATTAAATATCTTTCAAGAACACCAGGGTCAGGATTTACATTATACATACTTTTTAATGCATCCTCTCTTTTTATTCCAAAATATTCACAAACACTGCATGCAATTGCCACATTCTCTTTATGTTCTATATAACTAAATTTTTTTAGAATTTCTTCATTTACCCAGGAAGAGTCAACAAAAAAAATTTGAGTTTTTCTTTTTTCACATTCTTCTTTAATTATATCAAAAAATTTTTCTTCACAGGTAAAAAGAACACCATTTTTTGGAATTGAAAGGCAAAGATTTCTTGCAACATCAAAAAGTGTAGGACCCATAACATCAAGATGGTCTTCCCTTACATTTGTTATAACTCCTACATTGCTCTTCATTATTTTTTCTTCAAAAACCTTTATATATTCAGGGGTTATAGCCATGCATTCTGTTACAAAAAAGTTTGCTCCAAGTTTCGCTGCAATTTCAACCATCCTTAACTGTTCAATTATATTTGGTTTGCCCGGACGAGCAACAGGGAGTTCTTTTCCATCAGGAAATATGAATCTTGGAACTGTTCCTGTCGTCTTTGCAACCACAATATTCTCTGGATTTGCTTTTAATCCCTGATATATGAGCCTTGTTGTTGAAGATTTTCCCCTTGTTCCATTTACATGAATTCTATTTTTTATTTTTTCTAAATTTTTTAAATGTTTTTGATAGCGAATAATTTCAACAGTTAAATAGGTTCCCAAAGAGATTAAACTTGCTGTTAAAAGACTCATTTTATGAAGATTATTTTACTTTTTTTCTTATAATTTTTAGTTTTAAATATAGAAAAGTATATTCCCTTTTGCAGGTTTAAATTTATCTCTTTTCTGTAAAATCCAGGTAAAAGATTTTTAAAAATTATTCTTTTAACTTCTCTTCCATTTTTATCGTATAAATGAAACTCAGGATTATCAAGATTCTCTTTTATCCAGAAAACTATTATTATTTTATCTTTTGTTATATTTTTAAATAAATACACATTTTGGGGAAATGTATCATAAACAAAAGGGCGAAGGTAAACATAAATTTCCTTAAATTCTTTTTCATTTAAGGTGAAATTGATAGTTTTTCCCTTATAACCCTCTTTTTCTATTTTAAGTGTATAATTACC
>JBDRZD010000080.1:0-5313 GCA_039803745.1 Caldifarciminota bacterium | reverse complement strand
TCCAAGGCTTTATAGAAATAATGGTAATGGTACATTTACAGAGGTTACTTCTTCTGCGGGTCTTTATATTTATGGTGAATATTCAGCCGGGCTTTGGTTTGATTATGATAATGATGGTGACCTTGATTTAGTTTTAATGCAGTTTTATTCTGGATATCCTGTAAAATTGATGAATAATAATGGTAATGGAACATTTACAGATATTACTTCTATATCTGGAATAAATGTGGATGATTGTAGTTCCGGAATTGTAGCAGATTATAATAATGATGGTTTTCTTGACATCTTATTTGTGGATTGTGAAAACTGGTCGTATAAAGCTAAACTTTATAAAAATAATGGGAATCCAAATCATTGGTTTCAAATAGAATTAGAAGGGGTAATAAGCAATAGAGACGGAATAGGAGCACGGATAAAGTTATTTACAGGAAATTTAACCCAGATAAGAGAGGTTATGGCAGGAGGAGAGGGTGGTTCCCAGCATATGAAAAGAGTTCATTTTGGACTCGGAAGTTATGTGGTAATTGATTCTATAATTGTAAAATGGCCAAGTGGAGTAATTGACAAGATATATAACTTACCCGCTGATACAATTTTATATTTAGTTGAAGGCTCAACAAATTTAAAGGAAACAAGAATAAATTTTGAAAACCTACTTTGTGGGAATATTTCAAAAAATAGATTAAAAATTAAAATTACAGAAGAAATTATACCGTGTTTAAAAGTATCTCTTATAAATTTAGCAGGAGAATCATGCAAATTTAGATTAGAAAGAAATGGAGATTTTGTTTATCTTTTTCCTTTGGATAAAAAATTTAAATCAGGGATTTATATTTTGAAATTTAAAATAAAAGAAAAAATTTTAACAAAAAAGATTTTAATTTTTTAAAATTTATGAAAAATAAAGATATAATAATTTTTATAATTTTATTGTGGACAGGCTCTTTGATAGCAAAAATTATAAGGTTTTCTGATGTTAATGCAAAGCCCGGTTTATTCCTTTTATCTCAAAGTGTCTCAGGGGTTGAACTTGAATTTAATATGCCCTCTGTAAGAATTGAGGATGCTGATATAAATGGAGAAGTGATGCAGGTGGTTTCTTCTCCTGGAATTCTTTTATTTTTTGGTAAAGAAGGTGCACCAAATACACCTGGTCTTTCAAGATATATAGCAATACCAAAGGGTTCTGTTGCAAAAGTTAGAATAATTGAAGAAAAAAAGGAGATATTTAGAGATATAAATCTTATTCCAATGCATAATATTCCTTTGGAAAATGATAATTCTCCTTTAAGATATGAGAAAGATATGAGTATTTATTCAAAGGATGCCTATTATCCTGAGACTCCTGTTCTTTTATCAGAGCCGATGAAGATAAGGGAACTTGATGTTGTTATTTTAAATATAACTCCATTCCAATATAATCCTGTTAAAAAAGAACTTGTTGTTTATAAAAAATTGAGGGTAAAAGTTGATTTTATAGGTGGAAATGGTCAATTTGGTGATGATGCTTACAGGTCAAGATTTTGGGAGCCTCTTTTATGGGGACATATAATAAATTATGCAACATTGCCAAAAATAGATTTTTCAGATCCTTCAAGATACAGGGGAACAGGTTATGAATATATAATAATTACAAGGGATGATCCTGTGTTTAAAGCATGGGCTGATTCGATTAAAAGGTGGAGGACGCTTGAAGGGATAAAGACAGGTGTATTTACAGTAACTCAAATTGGAGGTAATACTGTTCAGGCAATTGAAACATTTATAGATACTGCATACCAGAACTGGCAAGTAAAGCCAATTGCATTTTTAATAGTTGGTGATTATCCAAACCCTATTCCAGCAGTAAGGCCACATCCTTATGAGGGTACCTATTGTACAGATAATGTTTATGCTGCAATAGGCACAACTGATTTTTTACCCGATTTATATTCAGCGAGAATATTCGCAGATAGTGAGAGTCATCTTCAACTTATGATAAATAAAATTTTAGAATATGAAAAAACTCCACCGATGGATTTTAACTTTTATAATGAGCCACTTATAGCATGTGGTTGGCAAACTGAGAGATGGTTTCAATTATGCACAGAAATAATAAGAAGATTTTTAATTTCAGTTAAAAATAAATCACCTAAAAGAGCTTATAAAATATATTCAGGAACACCTATAGTAGGGGGGCCATGGTCAACTGCTGCAAATACTAATTTAATAGTTGATTATTTTGGTCCTTATGGTGTTGAATATATACCCGAAACAAATGATAAGGATGCAAACTGGTGGAATTCAGGAAATGTTGATTCAATAAATATAAGAATAAATTCAGGGGCTTTTATTGTCCATCATAGAGACCATGGTTCAGAATATGGATGGGGTGAGCCCGCTTATAATATTCTTAATCTTAGTGGTTTAAATAATGACAAATATCCTTTAGTTTTCTCTATAAATTGTTTAACAGGAAAGTATAACCATACCTCACAATGCTTTCTTGAAGCGTTTTTAAGATATCCAAAAAGGGCAGTTGGGGCTAATGGTGCAACTCAAGTTTCTTATTCTTTTGTTAATGATACATATATATGGGGATATTTTGACGCATTTTATCCTGAATTTATGCCGGATTATCCCATATTAGATGGTATCCCTTCTGAACCACCTTACAGGAATTCAAGACCAAGTTTTGCTATTACATATGGAAAATACTTTCTCCATGTTTCTAATTGGCCATCAACCCCGGAGGTAAAGGAAGTTACATATGGACTTTTTCACTTTTTTGGTGATGCTTTTCAATATATGTATACAGAGGTTCCAAAAAATTTAAATGTGAATCATGCTTATTATCTTCTTCCCGGTGCAACTCAATTTGAAATAAATGCGGAAGATAGTTCATGGATTAGTTTAACAAAGAAAGATCAAAATGGTGAAATTGTAATTATAGGTGTGGGAGAGGGCACAGGATACCCTATTACAATAAATATAGAACCACAATTTCCACCTGAGACAATTATTGTTACAGTTACAAAACATAATTGTTTAAGATACGTGGCTTATGTTCCAGTTGTAGATTTTAGCACACTTCCCCAGATACCTACTATAATTTCTCCTTTTAATTTTGCGAGATTTTCTACACTAAATCCTACATTAAAGTTTTATTCCACTGATCCACAAGGTGAGCAGATTTCATATAAAATCAAATGGAGTTTAAATCCAAATTTTACAAATAGTGATAGTTTTATAACTATTTCTTATCCATCGGGAGAAATTGTGAGTTTTAACTTCCCTTATAATCTGATTGCAGGAAAAACTTATTGGTGGAAAGTAAATTGCAAGGACCCACAAGGTTCTAATCAATGGACACCTTATAGCGAGATAAGATCATTTACTGTTGGGGAAAACATTCCTGAAAATACTTCTTCTTGGTATCAAACAACAGGAGATCAATTTAGATATAATACTCTGGAAGGAGTTAAGATAGAAGGAGATAGCGTATTATTAGTTCCTTCCAGCATAAAAGTATGCACTCTTTTAGCAGAGAAATTTGAATCAGGCATACCCCAGACATGGACAGTTATAGATGGAAATAATGACGGTATAAAATGGGAAGCAGGCACAACAAGTAGTTTAAGTGGATACGAGCCTCCTTATTATCAAACTAAATACGCCTATTACTCTGATGCACAGGCAGGAAACGGAACTATAAATTATAATGAAGAATTAATTTCACCTAAAATTGGAATACCTTCCACTTCTGTGAATTTAAAATTAAAATATACTTATGGTTTCAAAATTTTTGAAAATGGAGAAAAATATAGAATTCAGATTAGGAAGAAAGTTAATAGCCTATGGAGCGAGTGGATTACAGTTAAAATGTATACTACAACTTGTAATGGTTCACAATTAATTGATTTGACTGAACATATCCCATGTGATTCTATCCAGTTAAGATTTTTTTATAGTGATTCTACTTCTACTTTTCATTGGGGATATGCTTGTGGAATTGATAATATTCATTTAATATGTTCTTATCAAATATTAAATAATTTTGGAATTATGATAACCCCAGCCATTTTATACTCTGAACTCTCAAAGACATATGAAAGAAATAAATGGGGTGATATAATTGTTTATAAAAGAAATCCTGATGATTCAATAGGTATACAGATTGAGTATTTTGATGGAGAGAGTTGGATACTTATACCTGATTCTTTATTGCCAAATAATTCTATAGGCATTTATAAGGACACTCTCTCAATTTCACATCTTGATACCCTTAATTATGGAAAAGTAAGAATAAAAGTTCTATTTTATAAAAAACAAAATAATACCCCTTGTCTTTTAGGTTTAGAAGCTGGAAACCTTTCCGAATATGTAAATATAGAAGAAAAAAGTTTAAAACTCTATATTCCTTATATAAAAGTTTCCACAAATATTTTTGAAAAAGATATTTTAATAAAATATACATTTCCTCAAAATTATGAAAAAATAAATCTTTCCATTTTTGATTCAGGAGGTCGTATGATAAAGGATTTGACGAAAGAAATAATAAAAACTAAAAGTTCATCTTTAAGAATAGGAGAAGATTTTTCTAAAGGTATTTATTTTATTAAATTTGAAACAAATGATTACAAAAAAATTTTGAAAATAATAAAAATCAGATAATTTTTAGTAAATTCTTTTTCGGTTCCTTCATAACACCCCCTTTCCCCCCTTGTTAAGGGGGGTAATAATTTTAAATGTTGTACATAAGAGGAAACATTTTATAATATTTAGCTATAAAATTTCAAATAAAAGACAAAATTTTACAAATTCTTGTAAATCAAAGATTTTTTATAAAATAAAAATTATAATTTTGGGTATAATCTCAATTATTCTCTAAAAATACAAAAGGAGGCGAAAGTATGGGAATAAAAGTTAAAAGTGGTATAATAGGAGTACTCTGTGTGTTGTATCCCATTTTCCTCGATCTATATGCACAAGTTACATTCACAAATATTACGATTCCAGCAGGTTTTGATACAACGCAGTCCTGTTCTTATGAAGGAGTTGATTGGGTTGATTATAATTGTGACGGTTATTATGATCTCTATTTAGGAAGGTATCTTCTTTATAAAAATAATGGTAATGAAACATTCACTCTTGTGGGGAATAACTTAGGGCTTCCGACAGGTTATATAAGTAGTTCTTCTTTTGGCGATTTTGACAATGATGGTTATCCTGATTTAATTTTATTGCCCGGGTGGTTTCATTCTTCTTTCCCTGGTAAAGTTGCGCTTCTTTATAAAAATATAAATGGTGATAGTTTTACATTCTGGACAGATT
>JBDRZD010000079.1:0-5337 GCA_039803745.1 Caldifarciminota bacterium | reverse complement strand
TTTAAATTTTCAATAGGTGTTTCTGGTAAAACACCATGCCCTAAACTGAAGATGAAGCCATTAAAATTTTTTCTTATCTCTTTTATTTTTCCAAGTTCTTTTTTTATTCTTTCAAAATCTGAAAATAAAATTGCAGGGTCTAAATTCCCTTGAATTGCATGCTCCTTTCCTAAATATTCTATTGCAAAATGGAGCGGAATTCTCCAGTCAATACCTATGACTTCGCAGGAATATCCATTTATTATAGTTATAAGATGAGTTGTTGAGATTGAAAAATATATTCTTATTTTCCCCTTTAAAGATTCAAATATTTTTTGTGTGTAAGGGAATATAAGTTTTGAGTATAATTCGCCTTGTAATGCACCTGCCCATGAATCAAATAGCATAACCGCATCACATCCTGAATCTGCTTGAAGCATTAAGAATTCTTTTATACCTTCAGATACTTTTTCAATTAATTTTATCCATTCATCTTCATTTTTATAAATGAATTTTCTTGTTTCAGGAAAATCTCTTTTATATTCACCTTCAATTATATAAGACAAAAGTGTAAAAGGAGCAGCAGTGAAACCTATTAGTGGAACATCAATTTCTTTTTTTAAAATTTTAATCTGTTCTTTTAAAAAATCAAATGGTTTAATTGAAAATTTTTCTACATACTTTCCTTTAACCTTTGGGCCATGTTCTTTTAATTCAAAATCAATTCCAAATCCCCATAATATCACAAGAAGGTCTGAAAAAATTATTGCTGAATCAAGGTCAAGATATTTAAAGGGTAAAAGAACAACCTTTGCTGAAAGGAGAGGGTTTTTAATTATTTCCTCCATTGAATACTCTGTTCTTATTTTTAAATATTCTGGAATATATCTTCCTGCCTGCCTTAAAAAAAATACTGGAACCCTTTCTGGTTTTTTCCTTAAACAGGCATTTATAAAATCAGTTTTCATAATCTTCCATAAATTTCTAAAAATTTTTTTAATTCCTTTATTCTTTTTTTAAATTCTTCAAATAATGAAAAATTAATTCTAAATTTCCAGTTCCCCTCCTTTTTTCCAGGTCTATTTATCCTTGCTTCCTCACCGAGAAATAAAATATCCTGAAGAGGAATTATAACCACATTTGCAACCGAGCCAAAAAGTATCCTTATGATTTCAAAAATTATTTCTTCTACATCTTGCTTTTTGTTTATATAATTCAATAAAAAATCTTTTGATTCTTCATCTATTTCATTTTCAATCCATCCCCTTAAAGTATTTGTATCATGAGTTGATGTATAGGCAAAAATGTGTTTTTTATAATTATGAGGGAGATGAGGATTATTGGGATTTTTATCACAAAAACCAAATAAAAATACTCTCATACCGGGTATATCAAATCTCTCCATAACTTCTATAACATCAGGAGTTATGTAACCTAAATCTTCTGCTATTATATTTATCTTTCCAAATTTTTCATAAATCTTATTAAAAAACTCATAGGGAAAAGCATTTACCCATTTACCTTCGGTTGCATCCTCTTTACCATAAGGAATTTCGTAATAGGCAACAAAACCTCTGAAATGGTCCAGTCTTAAATAATCATAGAATTTTAATGAATGTTCAATTCTTTTTATCCAATAACAAAATTCCTTTTCCTTTAGTTTTTCCCAATCATAAACAGGGTTTCCCCATAATTGTCCTTTTTCTGAAAAATAATCAGGAGGAACACCTGCCACATAAATTGGATTTTTATTTTCATCAAGTTTAAATATGTCCTGATTTACCCATACATCAGAACTATCATAGGAAGGGTATATTGGAATATCACCTATAATTTTTATATTTTTTTCATTTGCATATCTTTTTAAAGCAGAAAATTCTTTATAAAAAATATATTGAATGAATTTTTCCTTTTCTATCTCCTTTTTAAATATTCTTTCAAATTCCTTTAAGGTTTCTTCGTCCCTTTTTTTCAATTTTTCTGGCCATTCATTCCAGTTTTTTTTAAAATATCTTTTTAAGACATTAAAAAGTGAAAAATCAGAAAGCCAATAGGAATTTTCATAAGAGAATTTATAAAATTCTTCCTTTTCCTTAAATTTTAAAAAATTTTCATAGGAAATATCCAAAATTTTTTGCTTAAAATCATAAACTTTTTCATAATCAACTTCATTTTCTTTAAAGGATGGTAAATTTATGTCTTTTTCATCAATCAATTTCTCTTTTATTAAAAATTCTAAGGAAATAAAAAGATAATTTCCTGCAAAAAGGGAAGAACTTAAATATGGAGAATTATAATTTTCATAGGCTATAGGATTTAAAGGTAAAATTTGCCACAATTTAAATCCATTTTCACTTATAATATCTATAAATCTATATGAGAATTCACCAAAATCACCAATACCATAATTTGAAGGTAAAGAAAAAATTGGTAAAAATATTCCTGCTCCCCTATGCATTTTTTAAAAATATTATTCCAAGGGGTGGTAATTTTAAAGATATTGAATAATCTCTTCCGTGAAATTTAATTTTATCAGCAAACAATTCACTATTTTTAACACCACTTCCACCGAAGATAATATCATCACTGTTTAAAATCTCTATATATTTTCCTTCTTTTGGAACACCGATTCTATAATTTTCCCTTACGCATGGAGTAAAATTACATACAATAACTATAAAGTTGCCACTTCTATCTTTTCTTAAAAAACTTATAACACTTTGTTCATAATCGTTAAAATCAATCCATTCAAAACCTTCAGGTTCAAAATCAATCTCATAAAGGCATGGTTCATTTTTATAAAAATTGTTTAAGGTTTTAACCCATTCAAAAAGTCCTTTATTTAATGGATTTTTTAAAAGAGAAAAATTCAATTCCCTTTCATGGTTCCATTCATTATAATCTCCAATTTCACTTCCCATGAAAAGAAGTTTTTTCCCTGGATGGGCAAACATATAACCATATAAAAGTCTTAAATTTGCAAACTTCTGCCATTCATCTCCTGGCATCTTTGATAAAAGAGAACCCTTTCCATAAACAACTTCATCATGGGATAAAGGCAATATAAAGTTTTCTGAAAAGGCATACCATATACTGAATGTTATTTGGTTATGATGGTATTTCCTATAAATAGGGTCTTTTGAAAAATAAAATAATGTATCGTGCATCCATCCCATATTCCATTTCATTCCAAAGCCAAGACCTCCTAAATAGCATGGTCTTGAAACACCAGGCCATGCAGTTGATTCCTCTGCTATCATCTGGATTCCCTCAAACTCCTTATAAACATATGTATTTAATTCCTTTAAGAATTCAATTGCTTCAAGATTTTCTCTTCCTCCATAAATGTTTGGTATCCATTCACCTTCCTTTCTTGAATAATCAAGGTAAAGCATTGAAGCAACTGCATCAACCCTTAATCCATCAGCATGATATTTATCAAGCCAGAAAAAAGCACTTGATATTAAAAAAGATTTTACCTCATATCTTCCATAATTGAATATAAGACTATCCCAATCAGGATGCCTTCCCTTTCTTGGGTCCTGATGTTCATATAGATGGGTTCCATCAAAAAAGGAGAGGGCAAAATCATCCTTTGAAAAATGTGAAGGAACCCAGTCTAAAAAAACACCAATATTATTTTTATGAAGATGGTCAATTAAATACATGAGGTCATCAGGATTACCATATCTTGATGTAGGCGCAAAATATCCTGTTATTAAATATCCCCATGAGCCATAAAATGGGTGTTCCATTAAAGGTAAAAATTCAACATGGGTAAAACCAAGTTCTTTGACATGGTCACATAAAATATGGGCGATTTCCCTGTAATTTAAAAATTCACCATTTTTCCTTTTAAAAGAGCCGAGATGAACTTCATATATTGAAATTGGTGAATTTAAAGAATTGAACTTTTTTCTTTCCTTGAGCCATTTTTCATCAGAAAATTTATAGTTCCATCTCCATACTATTGAAGCATTTTTAGGTGGCTTTTCAAAATAAAAACCAAAAGGATCAGATTTATAAGCAGTATAATTGTTATATTTTGAAATTATGAAATATTTGTAAAGGGAACCTGTTAAATCCTTTTCAACAATTCCTTCCCATATTCCTGAACCATCCCATCTCACAAATAATGGGTTTTTTTCAGGATCCCAGTTGTTAAAATCACCAACAACAGAAACCATTTCAGCATTTGGCGCCCATACCGAAAAATATGTTATATATTTACCATTTAATTTTATTACATGAGAGCCAAGTTTTTCATAAAGTTTATAATGACAGCCCTTTTTGAATAAATAAATATCATAGTCGGTAAATAAGGAAAACATTAAATTTTCTTAAAATAATGATTCAGGTAGAGTCTATCAATTGTCCAGAGTCCCGGTGGCATTTCAAATATTTTATCTATCCAGTTTACTGCAATTGATGCAGTTGATTCATCACCGGGTAATCCACCGGGAATTTCCAATTTTAAAGATGGTTTTCCTTCAATATAAATTGTATCTCTTGGATTTTCAGCATCAAGGCTCATTTCAAGGAATAGATTTATATTTATATCTTCCTCTGTTTCTATTTTGACTTTATGAAGAATTCCACAAACATAACCAGGATTTACTTCAAAGAAATCTGTTTTTATATAACTCTTTGCAATTTTTGGATCGCAGGTTTCCTCAAAATTTTTAATTTTTAATTTTAATGTCCTTGCAATTATTGAACCTGATTCTGCAAGTCCAACATGTCCTATTTCCCTTTTTTCCCATTTTTCTTTAAACTCAGATGGAGTAAGTCCTGAACCAATTTTCCTTTGAAGAGGGAACCTCCTTTTACTTGCATTGTTTATTCTTTCAACTCTTATTTCTTTAATTTCTTCAAAGACACTTGAAAAAACTATTGGCAATAAATCCATTGCAAAACCAGGATTTACACCTGTTGGAACAATTGCCCTTTTTTTCTTTTTCGCCTTCTCATCAATTTTTTTTGCAAGACGGGGATGCTTTAAATAGGGATCGGTCATTTCTTCTGTAGTGGTTATTATATTATGACCCATGTCAAGAATTAAGAAATACTGGTCAATCACATCTTTAACATAAGAAGAAGTAAGATGTATTACCACACCATCTTTTCTTTTTTTGAGAACCCTTTCGGCATCTTTTTCAACATATACATCTTTGAATTTTTCAATTCCTGTAATCTCATAAACTGATTTGCCAACTTTCTGTGGATCAATATCAATCACTCCAATAAGTTTTACCCCTTCTTTTTTTGATAGATTCCTTAAAACAATCTTCCCAATTTCACCAAGACCAAAAATAAATAAAGGTTTCATAGTTATTAATTTTAAAAAATAAAAGCATA
>JBDRZD010000078.1:0-5635 GCA_039803745.1 Caldifarciminota bacterium | reverse complement strand
GCTTGATGTGGTTTTTGCGTAGTATACCGGAGCTTTTCCAAAAATCTCTGCATTTCTGCTTGTTAAAAGAATTTGGTATAAAATTACCTTTTCTTAATTTTTTTCCTTTTCTCTTTCAAATTTCTAAAAGTTTGCTATTTCCTTATAGAATTTAAAAAATCAAGAAGTTCTTTATAAGATAAAGTATTTATAATATCTTCTTTTTCAAGCCAGCCTCTTCTTGCCATACCAATACCAAGTTTCATCATCCATAATTGTCCTAAATGGTGTGCATCTGTCCCTATTAAGAATTTAACACCTTTTTCTTTTGCCTTTCTTAAATAAATATCATATAAATCAAGCCTTTCGTAATATGCATTTATTTCTAAAAGTTTATTTTTTTCTTTTGCTTTTTCAATCACTTTTTCAATATCCACAGGATAACCTTCTCTCTGCCCTAAAAGTCTTCCTGTTGGATGGGATAATCCATGAACATAGGGATTGTCAAGTGCCTTTAATATTCTATCAGTATTATCTTTTTTAAATCCTGTATGAACTGAAATTAAAACAAGATCTATTTTCTTTAATATTTCATCAGGATAGTCTAATGAACCATCAGGTAAAATATCAACTTCTGCACCCATTATCAAATAACAACCTATTTTTTTCTCATTTATTCTTTTAATCTCTTCGATCTTTTTCTCAATATCATCAATTTCAAGACCACCGGCATATTTTACACTCTGGGAATGATCACAAACTGCTATATATTCATAACCCATTTTTTTACCCCATAAGGCAATTTCTTCCAGAGTCATTGTTCCATCAGAATATTTTGAATGAACATGTAAATCACCTTTTACATCATTATAATCAATGAGTTCAGGTAATTTCTTTGCAATTGCAAGTTCTATTTCACCTGTATCTTCTCTCATTTCAGGTGGTATCCATATAAGTCCTATACTTTCATAAACATCTTCCTCCTTTTCCCCTGCAATTTTTTTATCTTCTTTAAAAACACCGTATTCACTTATCTTTAAACCCTTTTGTTTTGCAATACTTCTTAAATGAACATTATGGGCTTTTGAGCCTGTAAAATATTGAAGGGCAGAACCAAATGATTCAGGAGGAATTGCCCTTAAATCAACCTGTATATTTCCATGGAAAATACAGGAACCCTTTGTATCGCCCTGTGCTAATATTCTTTCTACACCTTTTAAAGAACAAAAAATATCAACTGCCTTTTTACCTTCCTCTGTCATAACAAGAATATCAATATCACCAACAGTTTCTTTCATTCTTCTATAAGAACCAGCAGGAATAGCCTCTATTATTTCTTTATGAGCCTTTAGTTCCTCAATTATCCCTTCAACAAGTGGATAAACCTCTCCGAGTAAAAACCTTTGCTGTCCCTTTTCCCATAATTCTATCCCTTTTATTATATTTTCAATCTTCTTTTCACCCATTCCAGGCAATCTTGCAAGTGAGCCATCTTTTAAAACTCTTTTTAGATCATCTATGTTTTTTACACCCAATTTTTTATAAGCAAGAGCAATTGTCTTTGGACCCAAAGAAGGTATTGACATTAAAGGTAAAAGACCCTCTGGAAGACGAGAAAGAACCTCTTCTGCTTTCTTCATTTTCCCTGTTTCTATATACTCCTTTATCTTTTTAGCAATACCCTCCCCTATACCCGGTATTTCTTCAAGTTTCCCTTTTTTGTATATTTCCCTTAAATCATCAGGAAGTTCACTTATAACCCTTGCAGCCTTTCTATAAGCAAGAACCTTAAATTGCATCTCACCAAGTATTTCAAGGGCATCAGCAATTTTAAAAAATATTTCAGCAACTTCTTTATTAAACCTGTTCATCTTCCTTAAATTTTTTTATTTTTCTATAAAGTGTTGATGGATGAATCCTAAGTTTTTTAGCTGCTTTTTTAATATCGCCATCACATTCTTTTATTATCTTTTTTAAAAAATTATATTCCATCCTTTTTAAATCAAGAGAACTTGCCTCTGTTTTTATCTCTTCAGGAATAAGATGTGCATCAATTATTCCATCTTCTGAAAGTATTGCAAGCCTTTCAATCAAATTTTCAAGTTCCCTTACATTACCCGGCCAGGAATAATTTTTTAAAATAAAAAGTGCATCCTCTTTAATTTCAAAATTCTTAGACATCTTTTTTGAATAAATTTTAAGAAAATGTTTTACAAGAATTTCAATATCTTCTTTTCTTTCCCTTAATGGAGGTATATAAATCGGAAATACACTTAAACGATAATATAAATCCTCCCTAAATTTACCTTCCTCTATAAGTTTTTTTAAATCTTTATTTGTAGCAGAAATTATCCTTAAATCAACTTTTTCTTCCTTTGTGCCTCCTATTGGAATAAATGAGCCACTTTCAATTGCCCTTAAAAGTTTTGCCTGTAATGAAAGGGGCAAATCGCAAATCTCATCAAGGAAAATTGTTCCCTCATTTGCTGCACTCAAAAGACCCTTTTTTGTTTCATAAGCACCTGTAAATGCACCTTTTTTATAACCAAATAGTTCAGATTCAAGTAATGTTTCAGGAATAGCCGCACAGTTTACTGCTATAAATGGCTTTTTATTTCTTTTTGATAGATTATGAATTAATCTTGCAACAACTTCTTTCCCAACCCCACTTTCACCTGTTATAAGAACAGGTGAATCATATCTTGCAGCCTTGTATATAAGTGATCTTACCTCTTTAATCTCTTCGCTTTCACCAACAAGTATATCTTCAATCTTTATTTCCTTTAACCATATTTTCTTTTCAAGAACTTTTTCTATTCTGAATATAATCTCCTCGTCTTTAAAAGGTTTTAATATAAAATCGTTTGCTCCCCTTCTAAAAGCTTCTATTGCCATTTCAATAGTTCCATAGGCTGTAATAAAAATAAAAGGAATATCAGAGTATTTTTTTCTGAATTCCTCCATTACATAAAAACCATCCCTTTGTGGCATTTTTATATCACAGATAACACAATCATAATTCTTATCTATATAACTTGAAATTTCAAGAGGATTATCAAGAGTATCCACATCATAATAGTCCTCAAGAACTATTTTGAGCCATTGAAGAAGCGCCTTCTCATCATCTATTATAAGTAATCTTGCCTTTTTCATATCCTCGGAAAAATTACTTCCACTTTTGTCCCTTTATCAATTTCTGAATAAAGATTAATCTTTGCAAAATGGGATTCGGCAATTCTTTTGACAAGGGCAAGTCCCATTCCCAGTCCATCTTTTTTTGTTGTAAAGAATGGATTCCATATTTTTTCTCTTATCTCTTCGGGAATTCCCCTTCCTTTATCTGAAATTTGCAGAACAAAATTATTCTTATTGAAAACCAAAGTTACTTCCACTTCCGGGTTTCCATTTTGTGCTTCAATTGCATTACTCAAAAGATTTTTAAAAAGTAAAAGAAAAAGTTCAGGGTCAAGTTTATAATCAGAAGAAACACCTCTTATTTTTAATATGATGCTCTTACCCTTCTCACCCATTTCTTCAATTTGAGCCCTTATAAGTATTTCAGGATTAATCTCCTGAAATGAAGGTTCTTTGAGCTTTGCATATCTTGTGAAAGTATCAATTACCCTTTTTATCCTTTCTGCTTCCTCCTCCATAAGAGAGATCAATCTATTTTTCTTTTCCTCATCCTTTATTTTTTTAAATGTTTCTATTGAACCCAAAAGGCAGGTTAACGGATTCTTTATTTCATGGGCAAGTCCTGATGTTATCTCTCCTATAAAAGCAGCTTTTTCCTTAAGTTTGAGTTCCTCTTCTTTTCTATCCGCCCTTTCTTTTTCCTTTTTAAGTCTTAAGGCAAGATAAGAAGTTAATAAAAAAACAGTATAAAAGGAAAAATCATGAATATATGCTTTATAAAAAATGGAATGGGCGGATGGGTTTTCGGAAATTTTAACAGGAACATATCCAAAAAAATGTATTATTAAAATTGAAGTGTAAAAAATTGAAATTAAAGTAGTGATTAAAAATCCACCCCTTATACCTAAAAGTGCTACAGAAAGAATAAGTGGGATAAAATAGAGAATTGAAAAGATACTATCATATCCACCTGTAAAATATACAATTGCAGTCACAATTGATAAATCACCTAAAAGTTGCATATACCATAAAGGTTTTCCCATTGAGAGAGTTACAAAGAAAAAGAAGGAAAGAAGAAAACTTGCAATTATAATCCAAAGGAGTGGAAACGTATTTATCCCGATTATTTTATAAAAATAAACACCAACACCGAGTATTGAAAGAGTAACAAATGGTCTTGCAAAAATTAAAAAATATGCTAATCTTGGCTCCCTCTTTTTTTTCACAATTAATGACTGAACTTCTCCATAAGTGTCGGTATGAGTTTAAATATAGGAAGATACATTGCTATAACCATTGTTCCAACAATTCCACCAAGAAGAACCATTATAATTGGTTCAAGGGCTGTTGTAAGTGCCTCCACTGCTGCATCAACCTCTTTATCATAAAAATCAGCGACTTTTGAAAGCATCTCGTCTAAGTTACCTGACTGTTCACCAATTGCAACCATCTGAACAACAAGTGGAGGGAAAACCCTTGATTGTTCAAGAGGTCTTGCAATTGTTGAACCTTCCCTTATTGAATTTCTTGCTCTCATTATTCCATGCTGAACAACTCTATTACCTGTTGTCCTTGCTGTAATCTCCATCGCTTCCATTAAATCAACACCACTGTTTAAAAGGGTTGAAAGTGTTCTTGCAAATCTTGCAAGGGAAGTCTTGTGCACAAGTTGACCTATAATTGGTATTCTTAAAATTATTCTATCAAGAACTTCTTTACCGCTGTTAGTTCTATACCATCCCATAAATAATGCAATTATTCCTATGAGTATTGCAAGAATCAAAAGTATGTTCCCTTTAACAAAATTACTTATCCCTATTACAAGCCTTGTAAGACCGGGCAATTGAGCCCCAAAACCTTTATAGAGATCAGCAAATGTTGGAATGACAAATATAAGGAGAGCGGCAACCGCAATTATCATCACACATATAACAATTATTGGATATATCATCGCTCCCTTTATCTTTCTTTGTATATCAGCTATCTTTTCAAGATACTCTGCGAGACGTGCAAGAATTTCTCCAAGGGCACCACCTTTTTCCCCTGCTTCAACCATGTTCACATAAAGTTCTGAAAATACCTTTTTGTGTTTTTTCATTGATTCTGCAAGTGTATAACCTCCCTCCACATCTCTTGCTATCTCCCTTATAGCATTTTTTAATAACCTATTACTTGTCTGCCTGTACTGGGTATTAAGTGCATCAAGAAGTGGTAAACCTGCTTCAAGCATTGTTCCAAATTGCTTTGTAAAAAGCGCAAGTTCAGAGGCAGAAACTTTACCAAGGGTTAAAGCTTCAAGGGAAAGAAGGGGCTTTTTCTTTTTGAGTTCAATTGCAACAGGTATCAAGTTTCTCTTTCTTAAACTTGCTATAACTTCTGCCTGACTCTCTGCTTGCATTTCCCCTTCAATAATTTTCCCTTCAGGGGTTGTCCCTCTATAATAAAAGAGTGCCATTTTCCCTCCTCTTTTAAATTTTTAAAATTATATTATACCCTAAAAAACTTAAAAAGTCAAATATCT
>JBDRZD010000077.1:0-5866 GCA_039803745.1 Caldifarciminota bacterium | reverse complement strand
TTTTTGCTTCTTCAACTTCTTTAAACCAGGAAGATTTTCTATAATAAATCCTTGCAATTTCTTTACTAACAGGAATATTTTTATAGGTAAATCTGCATTCATCAAGGGTACCAACTGCATCAACTAATATTATATTTCTATTCTCATCAAAACCAAATTCAAATTTACCATCTTCATTAAAAAGACCTATTTTTTTAACCTCCTCTGTTATTAAACTATTTATAAAAAGGGCAACTTTTTTAATTTTTTCAATTTCTTCATCTTTTAAATTAACAAGTTCCTTTGCTTCATCAAAACTTATATATCTATCCGTATCCTCATATTTTGTTGATACATCAATAAAGGGGCTTGGAAGAATCTCTCCTGGCTCTGGCATCTTTTCAAGTCCTATATCTTTCAAACTTAACTTTCCTTCTTTTAATCTTTTAAAAACCGATGAACCTTCTGGAAGTGAGTTTCTATAAATTATCTCAAGAGGAATTAAAAAATTGAATTTCTCCTTTTTATAAATTGAGTAATCATAAATCCCCTCTTTTACCTCTGGCTTTAAAACCCTTAAAAGTTTTATCTCCATTATATTTGTAGGATTTTTTAAATCCTTTAGTTTTTTAACCTTACCTTCTTCAACAACCCCTATATAATGGGTTTTAATTCCCATTTCTTCAATCTTTTCAAAGAAATAGGCAGAAACAATACACAAGGATTTTCCTTTATCCTCAATTTCATCTGGCATTTTGCCGTAATCAAAAACAGAATATCTATCAGAAAATATAAATCTTCCTATACCGGGCTTTTTATCTTCTGGATTTTTCAAAACTATTAAATCTTTAACAGAACCCATCAAATATTCTCTTTTAATTTATTGAGATATTCTTTTATCTTTCCTCTTATTCTCTCATTTTTTATACCAATTATTTTTAGTGCAGCAATTGCTGCATTTTCAGGCTCTAAAACGAGCATAGGGGTTGCGCCTATCGGCATCCTTATTGTTGAAAAAATATCAAACCATTTTTTTTCGTCAAAAGGGGGACATGCAATAACGGGTTTTTCTGTATTTGCAGAAACAAAACCGCTTAACGCATCACTTTTTCCTGCAACAGTTATAAAAATAGCATCTTTATCTTCGTATTCTTTTAATATTTCTAAAACTTTTAAAGGAGTCTTGTGAGCAGATGCAACTTTCAATTTATATGGAACTTCAAATTCCTCAAAAAGTTTTGCAATCCTTTTTGAATGTTCCATATCTTTTTCTGAACCCATTATTATTATAACTTCGATCATTACGAGCTCCTTTCAATTGCTCTTTCAATCAACCTTTTTACAAAAAATTCATAAGATATCTTTGAATATTTTAGCGCCTTATAAAATCCACTATTTTTTGAAATATCTGGATTTGGATTTGCCTCTAAAAAATAAATTTTTCCTTCCTTATCCATTCTAAAATCAATTCTCCCATAATCTCTCATATTTAAAAGTTTAAATATTTTAAGGGATAAATATTTTATTTTTTCCTCATCTTCTTTGTTTAAATTTGCAGGACAAACTGTTTCTGTCCCCTTATCTTCTTTACTTCCTTTTTCCCATTTTGCCTTATATGTTACAATCCTTGGCTTTATTTTAAAAATAACCTCTCCAATTCCAATAACCTTATCGTCAAAAATTGAAACATTAAATTCCCTTCCATCTATAAATCTTTCCGCAAAAATAAATTCAAAATTTTTTCTTAATTTCCTTAATATATTTTTATAACTTTTTTCATTAAAAACAACATTTTTAGAACTTATTCCAAGACTTGCGTCAACTTTGTTTGGCTTTATTATCAAGGGATAACCTATTGGAGAAGAAGTGGGGAAATCAGATGGTAAAAAATATTCAGGAGTCAATATTCCATTCTTTGAAACAATATCCTTTGCTTTCATCTTATCAAGACATAAAAAAAGAGAAAATGGGGGAGAACCTGTATATGGAATTTTAAGTAATTCTAAAAATGAAGCAATATATCCTTCACCTTCTGGATTTCCTCCAAAATCCTCACATAAATTTATAACAACATCTACCTTTTTCTTTTTTAAAATATTTATCCATTTATAATCTTCGTCTATCTCAAGAACAAAACTCTTTATTTTAAGAAATTTAAGGGATTCTCTTACTGCCTCAACTTCTTCCCTTACGCCGTACCTATCAGGCTTATCTTTCTCCCTCACTTTATTGTATAATATGCAAACTTTCATAGTTTTATATTTTTGAAATTCTCATATCTTGAAAACGCAGAAAGTAAGATTTCTTTCAATAGACTTTCATAATTCATTCCAAGTTTATAAGCCATTATGGGAAGGTCACTTGTGTTAGGATTTAAACCGGGTAATGGATTTATTTCAAGAAAATAGGGAACCCCGTTTTCATCACATCTAAAATCTATTCTTGAAACATCCCTTAAAGAGAGCAATTTATAAATTTTCAAAGCACTTTTTTCTATCTCCTTTTTTGTTTCTTCTTTTATTTCAGGAGGAACAACATATTCAACTTCTTCTTTATAATTTCTCTTTACTTCAAGGGAATATATAAAATCTTCTTGTTTTAATTTCTTTGGTCTTATTTCCATCATCCCAAGAACCCTTGCCTTTTCATCATTTCCTATAACACCAACAGTAATTTCTTTACCGCTTATAAACTCTTCAATCAAAACTGGCTCATTATAGGTTTTTAAAAGATGATAAACTTTTTCCTTTAACTCCTCTAAATTTTTAACCTTTGAAGAAAGTCTTAAACCCATACTTGAACCCTCATTTTTTAACTTAACTATTGCAGGAAATCTCTTAAAATTTAAATTTTTAATATTATCTATTTTATTAACAATCTTAAAATATGGAGTTCTTACTCCTATTGATTTTGCAAACCTTTTACAAATCTCCTTATCAAGTGTTATGTTTAAAGAAAGTGGATCAGAACCTGAATATGGTATGTTGAGCATCTCACAAACTGAGGGCACATGACCTTCCCTTGACCTTGTCCCAAATCCCTCTGCAATATTAAAGACAAAATCTACTTTTTCCTTTAAAATATTCTTTAAAAAATTCTCACCGCTTTCTAAAAAAGCAACATCAAAACCAAATTTTTCAAAAGTATTTTTTAGAGCAAAGATAACTTCTTCTGAATCAAATTCTTCAAATATATCTTCTGGTAAATTGGGAGAAAGGGTTTTTGGTTTTAAATCAAAGGCAATCCCTATTTTCATCAAAACTTCAAAACATAAACTGGATTTAATTTTGCCACAGGTTTTGCAAGAGAAAGTTCAATTATTCTTATAAAAACTTTCTGTCCTCTGTATTCAAAGGGAAGATCCCTCGGTGTCTCTATAATCTCAACACCCTTTGTTCCCCATGTAAGCAGAAGTTCAAAAAGCCTCCTGTTTTGGACTTCTCTTACCCCATTTATTGATAAAATATGAGGGAAATTATAACCTGAACCGTGGGGAATCAAATTTGAATTTTTCAATTCTTCCAAAAGCCCGTATTTTTTTGCCCTTTTTAAAAAATCGAGACTCTTTAAAACCTCTTTTTTTATATTTGGAATTCCCTTTACAAGATAAGCAGGTAAATCAGAACGCATAACAAAAGGAAATATTTTATTTTCATCTTCAAAATAATGGGCACCAAGAAGCACCTCACCTTCATTTAAAATTCCTTGATGAGTATCATTTGAAATAATATCAAAGGAGCCAAAAAGTTCTTCTGCTGCAATAAGCCTTTTCCTTTCTGCAAAACTTTGAGCATAAAAATAAAATTCAATGTATTCTTTCACATCCTCATCCACAAGATAATAAAGGGGACCAAAAGGTGTATTTAAAATTTTTGATTTTTCCCTTAAACTTTTGCTTACATCAAAATAAAGACCTATACCCTTTTTTGTTTTATCTTTTAATTCAGAAGCCGATGTATGCAAGATAAAGGCATAAGGTGGAAAATTTTCGCTCCCCAGTGGCTCAATTTCAAAGACATCAATAAAATGGTTTGAATCATAAAAATCCCATTTTATAGGAATTCCATCAATCTCGATCTTTTTTTCCTCTAATTTTGATAGTTTTTCAATAAGTAAAGTATAAGATGGTAAATTATGAATTCCTCCAACAAGCATTCCACAGGCATTTGGTTTTATATCCAAAGGGAAAAAATTGTTTTTAATTTTTGGTCCAAAAGAAATTTTGCCACCGTAACCAAATCCCTGGTTCCATCTCACTCTATTTCTTGTTATTGTCATATCTGGTGTACCAAGAAAATAAGGAGTTTTTTTTATACCGAATTCTTTCTGCATATAAAGGAGCTTTGCAATTCCATATCTTGTATTCATGAAACACAATTTTTCGGCAACATCACCTATTCCCGTTGAAAAAATGAGTTCTTCTGCCTTTAAAAGGAGCTCTTCTTTTAAATCATGGGTTAGACTTCTCACTTCTCCTTTTCATCCTCAAATTTTCTACCGGTATAAGGTATTCTCTTTCTCCTTCAAATAGAGAAAGGATACCTTCTTCCTTCTTCCCCCTTTCTTTATTCTTTCTTTTTGAAGGTTTATTTAAATATGAAAAAATCATTCCTTCAAAATTTCTCAAAATAATTTTATCTTCTGACATTGAAATAACATAATTTGGCATAACAGGGACTTTTCCCCCACCATGGGGAGCATCAATAACATATGTGGGAACTGCAAGACCTGAAATATGTCCTCTTAATCCTTCCATTATTTCAATCCCCTTATAAACACTTGTTCTAAAATGGGATACACCTTTTGTAGGATCACAGTGGAATAAATAATAGGGTTTAACTTTGATTCTTAAAAGTCCTTTAAAAAGTTTTCTCATTGTGTCAACATCATCATTTACTCCTTTTAGAAGAACAGTTTGATTATTAACAGGAATACCTATTTTAAGAAGATTCAGAACTGCTCTTTTTGAATATTCTGTTATTTCATTTGGATGATTAAAATGAGTATTAAGCCATAAGAAATCATACTTTGATAAAAGATTTAAAAGTTCTCTATCATATAGCCTCATTGGAAGTGTGACAGGAACTCTTGAACCAATTCTTACAACTTCAATTGATGGAATACTCTTCAGTCCATCAAGTATCATCTTTAATTTATGTAATGGCAAAGTTAATGGGTCTCCTCCGGAAACAATAACATCGGTTATTTCAGGATGCTCTCTCAAATAATCTAAAACCTTATCAAACTCAAGTAGAGATTTTACTGTCCTACCTTTACCAAGTATTCTCTTCCTTGTGCAATGCCTGCAATAGGTAGGGCAGAAGTTAGTTGTGATTAAAAGGACTCTGTCAGGATATCTATGAACAAGTCCTGGTGCTGCTTCATCCTTCTCTTCTTCAAGTGGATCATAAATACTTTCAGTATCAAAAAGTTCATCAATTGTAGGGATTGCCTGCTTTCTTATAGGGTCATTTGGATCATAGGGATCTATAAGAGAAAGATAATAGGGTGAAATTAAAATTGGATAAATTTTTGCAACAGCCTCTATATTCTTTTTTTCTTCTTCTGTTAAAAAAGGGAAGGCATTAAAAAGATGCTCAGGAGTTCTTATCATATTTTTAATCTGCCACCTGTAATCAAGAAATTCATCAGGTGAAACATTTTCATAGAGTGGGAATTTTTGCCAGAAATAAACCTTTTGAGATATTATAATAGACGGGGGTTCTTCTTTTTCACTTGAGGAGAAAAGATCACCTCCCCACATATTTTTCCCATTTATTTCACCCCTCTTTGTTCCCATTTTTTTCTCCTTAAAAGTTTTAATTTACTTAACATAAATTTAAGTATATTAATAATAAACTAAAAAATAATATTTTGTCAAGTATGT
>JBDRZD010000076.1:0-5925 GCA_039803745.1 Caldifarciminota bacterium | reverse complement strand
CTTTAAATTCTACAAAGGACTTTGGATCAAAATTCTTAGGATCTACAAATGTTGAAAAAACATTTGTAAAAATTTTAAATTCATCAGCAATTCTTATATCGTATCCATAAGAAGAGGTTCCGTATGATTATGAAAACCCTTAAGAAAATTTTTTTTACACCTCGGGGGTGGAGTTGGCAAAATTCTATTATCTTCCCTTTGTTTTTTTCCCAATAAAAAATTTGTTTTTCTAAACCAAAGTTTAAAATTAAATTTGTAAATTGAAATTTGAAAAAACCTGAAAAATCTTTTTTGTAAACCGAAGCATTGGCTTGATAAAATATAGTTTTTTCTTCTCCATAAAATGATTGAAAAAGTAAAAATTTATAGGGTATCACATTTAACCAAAAGGAGCAGGAATAGAGATTTTTAAATCTTGAATAATCAAGAAAATAGATGTTAAAAATATTTTTATTTTCCTTTGAATATTCCCCACCGAATTCAAGTTGTGCAAGAGAAAATTTTAAATTAAAACCGTCCTCTATCTCTTCTTTTTTAAATATTTTTTCAAAATTTATTTCCTTTTTATAGTTTGCCCAAAAATGAATTTCTGAAATGCCAAATTTATATGGATAAAATCTCGGGCTAATATGGAATATCCAGTTTCTGAAATTGTTTCTATTTAAAAAACCTATATCAGAACGAAAACCCTCTGACATCTCTTTATAAGATAAAGATAAAAATAAGTTTCTAAAAAAGGAACTAAAGACTAAATAATTTGCAAAACCGTTAAATTTCTCGCCATCAAATCTATCGGTATAGTCCTTAAATCTTATACCTATCCCGCTGAATAAATTTGTATCTTCTGGTTCTTTATTAATAGAGTATCCACCTTGATATTCTATTACATAATTTTTTAAAAATTTTATCCTTGTATCAAATCCAAAAATTCTTCCATAACCATTATTGAATGAGTCACTCTTTACCTCCCTTTCCCCTATGATAAATCCAATATAGGATTCCTTGTTTATAAAATCAGAACGTAATCTCAAAAGATTTACAAAACTTTTTTTATAAGTGCTAAAACTGAAACTTGCATCTTCAAAAGGCAAAATATAAGGAGTGTTTTCATCATAGGAAGAAAGAAAATATAAATCAAATAAAGAAACTCTTCCTGTAAATTTTATTGCATAAAATGGATTATTAACCATTCTTGTATGAAATAAGTTAAAAGGCATTTTTGTGTATTCTGAGCCTTCCATAAATAAAGGTCTTTTCTCAGGATAATAAAACGCATAAGTAGTGTTTACATCTATTTGGGGAATATCTGTTTCAATTTGAGCAAAATCAGGATTTAAAGCATAATCCATAACCAAGTTTTGGTATATTCTTTGCTTTCCTGATAAGCCAAAATTGAATTTACCTTTATCATTTTCATATTTTTCTTTCCTTATCCCATTTTGAGAACCTATTAAATATGGAATAAAATCACTTTTTTTCTCTTTTGAATAAATTCTTTGGGGAATTATAATCTTTAAACCCTGAGTAAAAAATGAAGGGATATTTCTTGAAATTAAAGGATAAGAATAAACTGCAAAAGTTTCCCTGGGTCTTACCCTTGTAAATACAATATTCCATTCCTCTTTTTCTTTACTTTCAAATCTCAAAGAAGAAAAAGGTATTTTAAACTCGCAGGACCAGAATGAGTCAGAAATAAAGGATTTAACTTCAAAGTATGTATCAAAGGAATAATCTTCAATATTTTGGGGTGGCGCTCCTTTAATTCCATCAAATTGAACAGATAAGGGATTTGTTCCAAAAAAATAACCTTCTTTTCCTCTTCCATAAGTATCAATAAAAACAATAACCATATCATCCATCGCAATTTCATCTCTCTTTGTTAAAGTTTTCCTTACGGTTTTCATATCATCATAACACTTAAAGGCAATATATATATTTTTATTATCATATCCAATATAACACTCTGTTTTAACAGGAGGAACTTTACCTTCCTCAGGCTGAATTTCAAAAAATTCGATTATTGGATTAAAAGAACCCCATTCTTCTGGAGAGATAACTCCATCAATTTCTGGAGAAATATCAAATTTTTGTAAAGTTAATTCCTTAGTTTGAAAAAATAGAAATAGAAAAATAAATTTTATCATTTTCCACTATAAATTTTTATAAAAACTTTTTTATTTTCTCTTTTATATTTTTTTCAATCTCAAAAATTTTTTCCTTTATTTCCTCTGAAAAATCATCTTTTATTTCAAAAATATCCTTTACTTCAACTGCAAGAATTAAAACTTTTTCAGGAAAAGGAAGTCCCAATTTCTTTGAAATTAAATATAAATCAGGAATACCTGCATAATGAGATGATTTTAAAGAGTTATCTATTAAATCACTAATTTCTATCTCATGAATAAACCCAACCTCTTTTTCACCTGTTAAAATTGAATCAATTATAATTAGTTTTTCATAGCCTGAAATTATATCTAAAAGGGAAAAACCCATCTCTTCTGTTGCTAAAAAATCTATATCTTTATTCTTAAACTTGTCTTTTAACTTCTCAATTAAATATAAACCTATTCTATCATCCTTCCTTAAAGAATTGCCAAGACCTAAAATTAAAGTTTTAGAAATTTCTTATTTCCTTTATAATCTCCCTATCTTTATTGTAAATTAAAACTTTTATTGGGATTCTTCCTGGAATTGAATGGGTTCCACAGGCATGACAGGGATCATATGCCCTGAATGCCATCTCAATCATATTTAAAATTCCATCATCAACCTTACCACCTTTTATAAGACCTTTTGCAGCCTTTTCCACAGACATTGCAATTCTCGCAGAATTGTTCTGGGTTGCAACTAAAAGGTTTGCCTTTGTTATTCTTCCTTTTTCATCAGTTTGATAATGATGGTAAAGTGTTCCCCTTGGTGCCTCAACAACTCCAAATCCTTCTTTTGGAGTTTCTTTTGGTATATTCCTTATTTTATCAGATGTTATTTCATCATCCTTAGCAAGTTCTAAAAATCTTTCAGCAGCATAAATTATCTCTATAACTCTTGCCCAGTGCATTGCAAGTGTATGATGAACAGGTTTCCCACCAAGTGTTTTATACATCTCCTCATATGCTTCCTGTGCCTTTGGTGTTGCCATTCCATCAGAAGCATTTAATCTTGCAAGTGGAGCAACTGCATAAATACCAGAATCCTTTCCATCAACAAATCCTTTCCATCCAACATCTTTTAAATATAAGAATTTTATATATGTCCATGGCTCAACATGTTCTGCAAGAAACTTTTGGTAATCCTGAACTTTAAATTTAGCAAATTCTTTTCCCTCTGGATCCACAACCCTTATCCATCCATCATAGAAATTAACTTTATTTTTATCATCAACAAGTCCCATATAATATGTTCTATGGGTATATGTATCGGATGTGATGAGTTCAACATATTTTTTGTTTGAAAGAACTATATCTTTAAATGCCTTTAATGTGAAAAGGGAAAAATCAACTGCCTCCTGCGCAACTTCTATAAATTTTTTCTGATCTTCTTTTTTAAGCCCCTTTGAGACACCACCCGGTAAAGCCCATACAGGATGAATTACTTTTCCACCGAGAAATGTCATGAGTTCCCTTATCTTTCTTCTTATTCCGATAACTTTTTTACCTATTTCAAGACCAACCTTATTTATCACACCTAAAACATTTCTTTCTGCCTTTGGAGCATCAGGACCAACAATAAAGTCTGGTCCACCAAGGATATAAAAATGCAAAGTATGGTCTTCAACCATAAACATATTGTAAAACATTTCCCTTAATTTCTTTGCAGCAGATGGAACTTCAACTTTGAATAGATCATCGCATGCCTTTGCAGATGCCATATGATGGGCAGTAGGACATACACCACATATCCTTGGTGTTATCTGTGGCATAAGTTCTGCTGGCTTTCCAAGTGAAAATATTTCAAAACCCCTTAATTCAGGAACAACCAAATAGGCTTTCTCAACATTACCTTTTTCATCAAGAAAAATTTCTATTTTACCATGACCCTCTAAACGGGTAATTGGATCAATCTCTATTCTCTTTCCCATTTTATTCCTCCTTTATTAATTTTTTAAATAAAAGTGATTTTGGCAAAGAATACATATAGAATAAACCTATTGGGTCTGGTATCCCCTTTTCTAAAATTTCATTTATTTCCTTTTCATCATTTGAATCAATTATTGAAGCAATATATGAAAGGGCAGCAGCACCATAATCTTTAACACCATCAAGTGGTCCAAAACAACCTGTACATGGCATATTACCTTTTATACATAATGCATCACAACCACCCCTTGTAACAGGACCAAGACAGGGAAGCCCCTGTAAAAGTAAACATTTTTCAGGGTCAACCTTTTCAGGTTCATAATATCTTTTTATTTCTTTTATCTTTATTCCCTCATCTGGCTTTGTTTCATTTAAAGGACAATCATAACAGAGAGACCTATCAGAGGCAAGAACTTTACCTTTTGGAGGTAAATTACCTGATAAAAGAGTTAAAACAGCATTTTTAACAATATTTGGAGGTGGTGCACATCCAGGAATATAATAATCAACATCTATAACCTGATCAAGTGCCCTTACATCTTTATAAAATTCAGGAAGTTCAAAACCCTTATTTTTTGCAAAATCAGGTGAAGGCTTGTTTTTCTCAGGATTTACAACTATTGGTCCTGTATGATAATAATATTCAAATATTTTTTCTTTTGTCTGGGCATTTGCAAGACCCGGAACTCCACCCATATGAGCACAGGCACCAAAAGCAATTATAAGTTTTGATTTCCTTCTTAAAAGTTTCACCATATCTTCCTGCTCTGAAAGCCTCACTGCTCCATTTATAAAAGTTGCAAGAATCTCTCCATCCTTCATTTTCTCAACATCTTCTCTTTTAAAATCAAGGGCAACAGGCCAGAAAACTATATCAACCTTTTCAACAACTGTTAAAATATCTTCAGCAAGGTCAACAACTGCCTCCTCGCATCCACCACAGGAGGCACACCAGTATAAAGCAATCTTAGGCTTTTCAGCCATTTCAAACCTCCTTCTTTGCATATTCTGGTAATTTTTCCTTTAATGAAAGTGGACCAAGTTTTTTAAGAGTTTCTGCGAATTCATTAACCACTTTTACAAGTTTATCTGCTTCTGATGCAGAAATCCATTCAAGCCTTAATCTTTCTTCTTCAATTCCAAATTGAGATATAAGTTTTTTCAAAAGCAAATATCTTCTTAAATTTTTATAATTACCTTCTATATAATGGCAATCACCTGGATGACATCCACCAATTAAAACTCCATCAGCACCATTTTTAAATGCCCATAAAATAAATTCAGGATGTATTCTTCCTGAACACATAACCCTTACAATTCTTAAATTTGGAGCATATTGCATCCTTGAAACACCTGCAAGATCTGCTGCTGCATAAGTGCACCAGTTACAAAAAATTCCTACAATTTTTGGTTCAAAATTTTTCTCCATTTAAAAACCTCCTTTATACATATAAAATTTCTTTTATTTCCTCAAAAATTTGTTCATCTCTAAAGTGCTTCTGTGCTATTGCCTTTGAAGGACATGCTCCTACACATACTCCACAACCTTTGCAGAGTGCATCATCAATTTTCGCAACTTTCTTTTCATGATCAAAGGAAATCGCATTGTAAGGACATAATGCAATACAAATATGGCATCCAGAACATTTTTCTTCATTTATAACAGCTATATAAGGCTCACTTTCTATATAATCTCTTGAAAGAACAATTCCTGCCCTTCCACTTGCAGCCTGTGCCTGAACAATTGTTTCATCAAGGGTTTTCGGGAAATGAGCAAGTCCTGCTAAGAATAGTCCATCAGTTGCAAAATCAACAGGTCTTAACTTCATATGGGCTTCAAGGAAAAACC
>JBDRZD010000075.1:0-5948 GCA_039803745.1 Caldifarciminota bacterium | reverse complement strand
AGTTATAAATCTATTGTAATAAAGTAAATCTTTGAAAAAATCTTTTTTTATCTTTTATAATTAATTCTTTTTAAGGAGAAAATATGAAATTTATAATCATAGGTATTCTGTTTTTTCAGGAACCAAAATATTACATCTTTGACCCACTGAATAAGGGGATTGAAAAACTGAATGTAAGACTCATTGAAAAAATTTCTGAAAACCTTTATCTTGTTGAAGGTGAGATAAAAGGAGATATACATTTTTATGAAATTGCTCCTTATTTAGAGGAAAAGAAACCAAAATTCAATTTTTATTCTCTGCCAGATTTAAGATATAACCCAATAATAGATTCATTTGTTCAAAGGGTTAATGTTGATAGCATATATAATTTTCTTTATAGAATGCAGAATTTTAGAACAAGATTTTCTTATGCTGATTCGTGCAGAAAAGCAGAGGAATGGGCTTATAATAAATTTTCATCATGGGGATATGATACTGAATTTTTCCCTTATTCATTTCAGGGAAATGTATGGAGGAATGTTGTTGCAACAAAATGGGGGATAGATTCAAATGATATATTCTGTGTTATTGCTCATCTTGATTGCACATCTGAAAATCC
This sequence comes from Caldifarciminota bacterium, assembly GCA_039803745.1. Lineage (GTDB taxonomy): Bacteria > Hydrothermota > Hydrothermia > Hydrothermales > Hydrothermaceae > JBDRZD01. Next base: position 5,347 of record JBDRZD010000075.1, on the reverse strand, counting down.
ATATTTACTTGCACCGGGTGCTGATGATAATGGTTCTGGAAGTGCAGTAGTTTTAGAATGTGCAAGAGTTTTAAAGGATTTAAATACACATCACACATTTAGATTTATACTTTTTACAGGTGAAGAACAGGGACTTATAGGTTCAAGTTATTATGCAGAATATGCTGATACCATAGATATGCCTTTAAGGGCTGTTTTAAATTATGATATGGTTGGATATACTGATGATTCAAATCTTGATGTTAGTATAATGACAAACCAGTATTTTCCGTGGCTTGTTGATTATCAAAAGGCAATGGCTGATACATATACAAATCTTATAGTTTATCCTTCTTATAGCACAAGCCCTGGTTCTGATCACTGGCCATTTTTAGCAAGGGGTTTTCCTACAAGTTGGACAATTGAATATGCAGGCTCCCACTGGTATCCTTATTATCATACAACAAATGATACTGTTGGAAATTTAAATCCTGATTTGATGAGAGAAGTGACAAAGATGACGGTTGCTTCAATGGCAGGATTTGGAATATATCCTGTTTCTCCAAGGGGAATAGAGGTTTTAGACCCTGGAACAGGTGATTCACTTGTTATAAGATGGCTTCCGAATCCAGAACCTGATATTATTGGTTATATAATTTATATGGGGATTTCTTCTGGAAATTATACTGATACTTTCATTTTAGGAAATGTAACAGAAATAGGGATTGGAAATTTGCAGGAAGGAACAACATATTATTTTAGATTAAGGGCATTTAATAATTACGGAATTGGTTTTGCTTCAAAGGAATTTCAGGGAACACCCTTATCCATTCCAAGAAAACCATTTATAAGAGTTGAGCCTGATTCTTTCAGTATATTTGTTAAATTTAAAAACAATGAACTTGATATTTCAGGTTATAATTTATATAAGGCAATTTATCCTGATACAAATTTTGAAAGAATTTTAGAACTTACAAATGACACAATTTATTATGATTTTAATGTAATCTCTGGAGCAAAATACTGGTATTATGTAGAGGCAATTGATATTGATTCTAATGTTTCAGTTCCATCAGAGACACTTTCAGCAGTTCCTGTTACACTTGACATGGGAATTCTAATTGTTGATGAAACAAGGAATGGTAATGGTAATCCTGGATTTCCGAATGATGAACAGGTTGATGCCTTTTATGATTCTTTAATCTCAGATATCCCCCATTCAAAAATTGATTATGATTCTCTTGGAGGTTTTAATTTATCTGATTTTGCACCTTATGAGATATTGATAATACATGCTGATGATTATTTACAGCAAAAGGCAAATACATATATAAATGATTTGTATAAGTATATTCAATTTGGAGGAAAGGTTATATTCTCTGGATGGGAATTAATCAAAGGAATAGTTGGTAATAATTATCCATACTATTTTGGGCAGAATCATCCAATAAATCAGATTTTTGGAATAAAAGAGTGTTATAAAAGTCCAAATAGTGATTTCATAAAAGGGATTGGTCTTTTTGATTATCCTGATTTGTATGTAAATGCACAAAAACTTCCCTCCTTTGCAAATGGAAGACTTTACAGGGTTGAATCCTATAATCTTTCAAATTCTTTACCAATTTACCTTTTTGATTCTTATTCAAATGACCCTCAATTTGAAGGGAAACCGTGTGCTTCAAAAAAGGGAAATGTTATAATACTTGGTTTCCCCCTTTATTTTATTAAAACTCAAAATGCAAAGGAATTCATTCATAAAGCACTTATTGATTTTGGATATATAGAGGCTATCGAAAAAGAAATTTCAAAGAATAAAATTTTCCTTCAAGCAATTTCAAAAAAACCATTTGTTGAATTTTCTGTATCAAAAAAAGAAGAGGTTGAAATAATTATTTTTGATGTATCAGGAAGAAAGATATTTTATAAAAAGGGAAATTTTGAAACTGGAAATCATAAAGTTGATTTGAAGATAGAAAAGAGCGGTGTTTATTTTCTTAAAATAAAAACAAAGGAATTTGAAAGACTTTTAAAATTTATAAAAATTTAGGAGGGAAAAATGAAAGAGTTAATTAAAGAAGGGGAAAGGATACTTTTATTTGTTATTGATGGAATTGGCGGTCTTCCAAAGGATGGAAAAACTGAACTTGAAAAAGCAAATACACCAAATCTTGATAAACTTGCAGAGAAAAGTGTTCTTGGTCTTTTAGAACCAATGCCTCCAGGAATTACACCTGGAAGTGGCCCTGCCCATCTTTCTATATTTGGATATGACCCTTTGAAATATAATATCGGGAGAGGGGTTCTTGAAGCGCTTGGAGGAGGTATTCCTCTTACAAGGGATGACCTTGCAATAAGGGGTAATTTTTGCACAATAGATAAGGATGGAATAATAATTGATAGAAGGGCTGGAAGAATAGAAACAGAGGAATGTGCAAGGCTTGTTAAAAAGATTTCTGAAAGAATAAAGGAAATTGAAGGAGTTAAGATAAGTTTTTATCCTGGAAAAGAACACAGATTTGTTATTGTTTTAAGAGGTAAGGGAATTTCTGATAAGATTAAAGAAACCGACCCACAAAAAGAAGGAATTAAACCTTATCCACCTGAGCCTGTTGAAAAAGAGGCAGAACTCTCTTCAAGAGTTTTAAGTAAGATGCTTGAAGAAATAAAAAATATTTTGAAGGATGAAAAGGCAAATTTTATTTTAATGAGAGGATATGCAAAATCACCGGAGATTGAAACATTTTATGAAAAATATTCTTTAAAGGCACTTGGAATTGCCTATTATCCAATGTATAAGGGGCTTGCAAGGCTTGTTGGAATGGATGTTGCTGATTCAAAGAGTTTTGAAGAAAGCATTGAAATTTTAAAAGAAAAACATAAGGAATACGATTTTGTATATCTGCATTTTAAAGAAACTGATAAGGCTGGTGAAGATGGTGATTTTGAAAAGAAGGTTAAAGAGATTGAAAGGGTTGATAAATATATACCTGAGATTTTAAAATGTGATTTTAAAGTAATTGCAATTACAGGGGATCATTCAACACCATGGAAACTAAAATCCCATTCATGGCATCCCTGTCCTTTACTTTTATATTCTGAATATGCAGGTGTTGATGACACAAAAAGGTTTACTGAAAGGGAAGCAATAAAGGGTTATTTAGGAAAGATTAAGGGATGGGAATTGATGCCAATTTTACTTGCAAATGCTAAAAGGCTTTTAAAATACGGAGCATAATATGAAAGCATTAATAAGTGTTTATGATAAAAAGGGAATTGAAGATATTTCAAGATTTTTAAAAGAAAAGGGATGGGATTTATTTGCATCTTCTGGAACATTAAAATACCTTCTTGAAAAAGGGATTAAGGCTTATCCCTTATCCTCTCTTGGTGTTGAAACAGAGGGAATTATTGGTGGAAGAATAAAGACAATCCATCCAAGGATTTTTGAAAGGATACTTGCAAGAGAGGAAGATGAAGTTGAGGTTTTTTCTTTGATAATTGTTAATTTATACCCTTTTGAAGAGGTTTTAAAAAAAGGGGCATCTGAAGAGGAAATAATTGAGAATATAGATATTGGCGGGGTTGCACTCATAAGGGCAGGAGTTAAAAACTATAAAAGGGTATGTGTTATAGTTGATCCATCTGATTATGAAAGAGTTGTTGAAATTTTAAAAGAGAAAAATGAAATTCCTCTTGAAGAAAGAATAAGATTTGCAAAAAAGGCTATTCTTTATACTGCCTATTATGACAGTTTAATATATAAATTCTTTTCAGAAAAACTGCCATTTGAATTTGATGATAAAATAGTTTTATCAGGTAAAAAGATATATGATTTAAGATACGGGGAAAATCCCCATCAAAAAGGAGCAGTTTATTCTTTCTTTGTTTCTAATTTAAACATTTTACATGGCAAAACCCTTTCCTATAACAATTTACTTGATATAGAAACTGCTTTTAGCCTTACCTCTGAATTTGAAGAACCTGCCTGTGCAATAATAAAGCATACATCACCCTGTGGTGTTGCCTGTGGTGAAAGTATTGAAGAAGCCTTTGAAAGGGCATACCTATCTGACCCAATATCTGCATTTGGTGGAATTGTTGGGATAAATAAGAAATGCACAAAAAATCTTGCAGAAGAGATTAGAGAGTATTATCTTGAAGCAGTTGTTGCACCTGATTTTGAAGAAGAAGCATTAAAAATTTTAAAAGAAAAAAAGAATCTGAGAATTTTAAAAATTGATTTTAAAAATTATAATTATCATTTCAGGGAATGCATGGGATTAATTCTTTACCAGGAAAAGGATTTAAAGACTTCAATTCCCTCTGAATGGGAACTCGTTTCTTGGAGAAAACCAAAAGAAGAAGAGATTGAGGATTTGCTTTTTGCATGGAAGGTTGTAAAATATGTGAAATCAAATGCAATTGTTATTGCAAAGGCAAAAAGAACAATTGGAATAGGAGGAGGACAAGCATCAAGGGTTGGAGCAGTTGAAATTGCAATAAATAAGGCAAGGAGTTTTGGACTTGAGATATCTGGTGGTGTTTTAGCATCTGATGCCTTTTTCCCCTTTAAAGATTCAATAAAGATTGCAGGAGAAAATGGAATTGTTGCTATTGTTGCTCCTTCTGGTTCTGTAAGGGACAAAGAAGTTATTGAAGAAGCAGAAGCACAGGGAATAAGTTTATTCTTTACAAAGGAAAGACATTTCAGACATTGAAAACATTTAAAATAATAAGATATATTTTTGGGCCTCTTGATGTGAACACATATTTAATAGGTGATGATGAATCAGGTGAATGTTATTGCATAGACCCTGGTGGTGAACCTGATTTGATTTTAGAGGATTTAGAAGAAAAAAAATGGAAATTGAAAGGAATACTTTTAACCCACGGACATTTTGATCATGTTGCAGGGACAGGAAATTTGAAAGAAAAAATAGATGTTCCTGTTTATCTTCATAGAAAGGATTTAGAAATTTATAAAAGGGCTCCTGACTCAATGTTTAAATGGACTGGTCTTACAATCAATAATTTACCTGATATAGATTTTTATCTTGAAGAAAATCAAGAAATTCATATTGGTGATAAAGCATTAGTGGTTATACATACACCTGGTCATACACCCGGAAGCGTTTCTTTTTATGGTGGCGGATGTATCTTTACAGGAGATTTGATATTTAAAGGAACAGTTGGTAGGGCAGATTTTCCAGGAAGTAGTTTTAAAGAATTAATTAAATCAATAATTGAAAAAATCTTACCACTTCCAGAAGAGATAGAAATTTTTCCAGGTCATGGAGATACAACAGATTTAAAAACAGAAATTGAAACAAATCCTTATATAAGGGAATTTTTGAAATACGAGATTTAA
>JBDRZD010000074.1:0-6003 GCA_039803745.1 Caldifarciminota bacterium | reverse complement strand
TGAAAAAATTGTAAATGATTTTATAAAAATTTTGTTTAATGAAAAATGAAATAATTTTCCTTTATACTTAAACTCAATGAAAGAATTTACAATAAAAGCAATTATCCTTGGTATTTTTCTTTCAATAATCTTTGGATGTGCAAATGCCTATTTAGGTCTTAAAATGGGTATGACAGTATCAGCATCAATTCCTGCAGCAGTTATCTCAATGGCAATATTAAGGGGGATATTAAGAAAGGGAACAATTTTGGAAAATAACATTGTTCAGACAATTGCATCAGCAGGTGAATCCCTTGCAGCAGGAGTTATATTTACTGTTCCTGCTCTAATTATGATGGGCTTAAATGTAAGTATTTTATATATTTTTCTTGTTTCATTTGCTGGCGGAGTTCTTGGTGTTCTTTTGATGATAGTTGTGAGAAAAAGATTTATTGAAGATGAAGACAAAACTCTTCCATATCCAGAAGGAAGGGCATGTGCAGAAGTTTTAAAAGCAGGTGATGAAGGAGGAGAAAAGGCTAAAAATGTATTCATAGGGATAACTGTTGGATTTTTATACAAAATTCTTTCAATGGGTTTTCATCTATTCAAAGATATCATTGAATTTTTATTTAAAATAAGAACAAATCTCATGCTCTCCTTTGATAACTCCCCTTCCCTTTTGGGTGTTGGTTTTATACTTGGGTTAAGAATTTCTTTTTTGGTTATGGCAGGAGGATTATTAGGATGGTTTGGAATAATGCCTTTAATTCAAGCATTTTTACCTGAAGCAAAAGATTTGATGCCAAATTTAATATGGAGTAAGTATATAAGATATATAGGGGCAGGAGCAGTCCTTGCAGGAGGAATAATAAGTTTTTCAAAAGCAATAATTTCTATTTTTTCAAAAGGGAAGATATCATTAAATGGAATTATAACAAAAAAAGATTTGCCCTTTGGGTTTATTTTAGCAGGTTTAATTTTCATCTATATTTTTTTATCTTTAATACCTCTTTTCAAGCAAAATTTTATTTCAAGTTTATTTATAATAATATTTTCATTTTTATTTGTAATTGTTTCATCAAGAATAGTTGGAATAGTTGGTTCTTCCTCAAATCCTGTATCAGGAATGACAATAGCAACCCTTTTAATAATAAGTTTAATATTTTTAAAACTGGGATTTAAAGGGCAAGAAGGAATTATTGCAGCACTCACAGTAGGTGCAATTGTATGCATAGGAGCAGCAATCGCAGGAGATACTTCTCAAGATTTAAAAACAGGATTTTTATTAGGTGCAACCCCAAAATTTCAGCAAATAGGCGAATTTATTGGTGTAATTTTTTCAGCAATCTTTATAGGATGGACACTATTTTTATTAAATAAAGCATATAAAATTGGCTCACAAATTCTCTCTGCACCTCAGGCAACATTAATGAAACTTGTTGTTGAAGGAGTTTTTAAGGAGAATATGCCATGGGAACTTTTAATTGCAGGAATTGGAATTGCAATTTCAATTGAAATTTTAGGACTCCCATCTTTACCTTTTGCAGTTGGACTTTATCTTCCATTGAGTTTATCAACAACAATAGGAATTGGCGGAATTATCTCCCATTTCATAAAAGAAAAAGGGAAAGGAATCCTTTTATCATCAGGACTTGTTGCTGGTGATGCTCTTGCAGGAATATTTATAGCAATATTGATTGTAACTCGTTTACCAATTTTTTCTTTTAAAATCCCTTTTTTATCGGATTCACCTTTCTTTAGTTTATTTTTCCTTTTGATTTTAGGAATATTTTTATTTTTTAAAAGCAAATGATAAAGTTATTTTTAATTTCCTTACCTGTAATTTCAGAAGTAATGTCAAATGTTAAAGGCTCTGATTCTCAATCTCCCGGAACGCCCGGAGACAGAAATGAATTTATTGAGATTTTCAATTCTTCTGATGAAGTAATTGATTTATTAAATTATAAAATAACTGATTTTGATGCAACCGATATTATAATTCCCTGGACAAATGATTCAATACTTTTATATTATCCTGATGTTAAAATAAATACAACAAAAATAGAGCCAAAAAGTTTTGCAGTAATACTTGACCCTGAATATCTTCAAGAAGGTGATGGAAATTATGTAAGACCTTATAATTTCCCTCCTGGTACAGTAATTTTAACAGTTGGTAATACAACAATTGGAGATGGTCTTTCAACAAATGATCCAATAGCACTCATATCACCTTCAGGTGATACTGTAAGCACCTATGGAACACCTTATAATCCTGATGATTCAATTCCCCTCTCACCACCTGATGGAGTATCAGTTGAAAGGATAAATCTTTTTGGTCCTGATGAGTTCTATAACTGGGCATTTTCAGAAGATACAAGTGGTTCAACGCCTGGGAGGGAAAATTCAATTAAATTTTTACCTGACCTTTTAATAAATTCAAAAAGCATTATTATCACACCCCCTTTCCCAGAAGAAAATAAAGAATTTGAAATATTTGTTAAATTTTATAACAATGGATTTGATACTTTAAGAGATATAAAAATTTATATTGAAATAAAGGACTTTTACAAAGATTCTTTAAAATTTCCTGGATTTTTATTAAAAAAAGATTCTGCAATTGTTGAATTTAAAATAAATCCCCTTCAAAAGGGAATTTATAAAGGAACTATTTATGGAAAATCAGTTTATGATAGTGATACTTTAAATAACAAAATAAATTTTAATTTATTTGTTTCCTTTAAACCCCTTTTTATTACAGAGATAATGTATGACTCTGATTATGAATGGGTTGAAATATACAATGCTTCAAATGATACACTGGATATATCAAATTTTGGTATTTCAGATGAAAATAAGAAAATAGAAAATTGGGGCAATTTAAAAATAGAGCCAGAGGAATATATTGTTATAATTAAAAGTTTTGAAGATACAAATTATCTTTTCCCAAAATTTGGGAGATTTAAATGTATTGCCCCTTATAACAAATTTTATTCCCTAAACGATTTAAAAGATATAGTTTATATTTATGATTTTAAGGGAAATATTATAGATTCTGTTCCTTATGAGAATAAATGGGGAGGGGGAAAGGATATATCTTTAGAAAGAAAAGGGGGTGATTTTCCATCAGAAGAGAGATTTTCTTGGGGTTCTTCAATTTCACCACAGGGCGCAACCCCTGGAAGAGAAAATTCAATCACTGAAAAATTATTTCCTGAAGGAAAATATGTATATTTAGATGGAAAAATATTTAGAGAGGAAAATGATTTAAAACTTTTCATAAATCCCCCTTATAATTTAACAGAAGTTAAAATTTTATTATTTGATTCAAAGGGAAGATTGAAAGAAAAAATATTTGATAATTTTACAATTTCTTCAAAAAGAGTTTATAATTTATCCCAGATTATGAAAGAAAGAAAAGCAGGTCTTTATATAATTTATGTAGAATTAAAAGAAAAAGAAGGGAATAAAAAACTGATTAAAAAAATACCTTTTGCAATATGGAAATAAAATATTTAATAAAAGGTGGTAAAAAACTTAAAGGTGAAATAGAAATAGAAGGGGCAAAAAATGCTGCTTTACCAATTTTAGCATCAACAATTTTACTCAATGAAAAGGTTATTTTAGAAAATATACCTGATGTTGAAGATGTAAATACAATGCTTTCACTTCTTGAAACTCTTGGGGCAAGGATTAAAAAAATTGATGAAAATAGATTTGAAGTTGATCCAGAAGGTATAAATTCATGGGAAGCACCTTATGAGGCTGTTAGAAAAATGAGAGCATCAATATATGTTTTAGGACCACTTCTTGCAAGGTTTGGAAAAGCAAAGGTGGCATTTCCTGGTGGATGCAGTTTTGGACCAAGACCAATAAATTATCATATTGAAGGTCTTGCAAAAATGGGAGCAGAAATAGAAATAGATAAGGGATTTATTATTGCAAAATGTAAAAAATTAAAAGGGGAAGAACTTTATTTTGATCAAAAATCAGTTGGAGCAACAGCACACCTTGCAATGGCAAGTATATTTGCAAAGGGAAAAACTGTCATTTTGAATGCTTCAAAGGAACCAGAAGTTGTTGATCTTTTAAATTTTTTAAAAAAATGTGGTGCAAAAATTAAAGGAGAAGGAGAAGATATAGTTGAAATAGAAGGGGTTAAAAAACTTTCACCACCATTAAAATATAAAATAATTGATGATAGAATAGAAGCAGGAACATTTTTGGTTGCAGCAAGGATGACAAAAGGAGAGATAAAAATTAAAAGTAAATGTGGAAAATATCTTGAAAATGTAATTGAAAAACTAAAAGAAAGTGGAGCAGAGATAGAGGTTCAAAAAGAAAGTATATACCTTAACGGAAAAAATGATATTTTACCCCTTAAAATTGAGACAGCACCATATCCTGGTTTTCCAACCGACCTTCAACCTCAATTTGTTTCAATGCTTTCAATTGCAAAGGGAACATCAATTATAAATGAAGGAATATATCCTGAAAGATTTGGATATACAGGAGAACTTATGAGAATGGGTGCAAATATAAAGGTTGAAAAAGGAATATGCATAATTGAAGGTATTAAAAAACTTAAAGGGACACATTTAATTGCACCTGATATAAGGGCAGGTGCTGCTCTTGTAATTGCAGCCCTTTCAGCAGAAGGAGAAAGTATCGTTGAAGGAATTGAACATATAAAAAGAGGATATAAAAATTTTCATGAGAAATTAAAAAAATTGGGTGCAAATATCAATTTAATAAATGTTTCACGTGAAACATTATCTAATTTTTAAAAATGAAAAAAAACTTAAAAAAGAAAAAATTGAAGCAATTATAACAGATAAATTCCTTCCAATATGATCAGCAAGAAACCCTCCTAAAAAAGTTAATGAAATTGCCATATTAACTATTCCATTTGTAAGTCCTATTACAGTGGTTCTTTCTTTTTCCTTTGAAAATTTTGTTGAAGCACTTAAAATTGAAACCCACATTAAATTCCATAAAGGTAAAACCCATAGAATTGAGGTTATTATCCTTGTTGAAAAATTTAATGCTATTATATTTAAAGGATAAATTACTGAAAGAAAAAGTAAGATTTTTATTCCACCATACTTCCCCACAATTTTTCCCCATAAAGGTCCTGCTAATACTGATAAAGTTGCTGGAAAAGTTGCCCATATAAGCCCATAAAGAAATTTTGATTTATCAAGTATCTCATAAAGTCTTATGGATAAAAGACCATAACCAAGGGTTATCCCTCCTTCTAATATAAAGATTCCTGAAAGAAAAAAAATGTATTCTTTTTTTATTATTATTTTTTCAACCTGTTTTTCTCTTTCAATCTCTGCTTCTTCAGGATAAAAGATATAAAAAATTATAACAGATAAAATCCATATCATACCTGAAATTAGATATATAATTTTTATACCAGAATTTCCATATTTAGAAAGAATTCCAGCTAAAAAACCAGCGAGTGCCCATCCTGCTGATTGTGCAGAAGTAAAATAACCAAACATTTCACTATATCTTTTTTTAATAGAAAAAGCAGTATTTATAACAGGGAAAACCATTGAATAAAAAATACTAACAAAAGAAATAAAAAGTAATATTGAATTTATACTTTCTGAAAAACCAATTATCATCACAAATATCCCCCCGATTAATCCTATAAATAACACTTTCTTTCTTGAAAAAATATCAGCAAGTCTTCCCCATAAAAATGATGTGAGGGCAATAAATGCTGGAAGACTATCAACAAGCATAATTTCAAGATAATTTGCACCAAGGTCATAAAGTCTTGGTTTTAAGAGAATATAATATCCACCATAGGATAAATAAAATAACAAAGAACTAAAAAGATAAATAAAAACCCAATTTCTTTTCATAGTAAGATGATTATTATAAAGTTTTATACCAAATGTTTCACGTGAAACATTATCTAATTTTTAAAAATGAAAATTAAAATCATATTCAATAAACTACTATTTATGGTATAACATTAAACCATTAAACCCTCAACAATCCTTCTGA
>JBDRZD010000073.1:0-6125 GCA_039803745.1 Caldifarciminota bacterium | reverse complement strand
GTATTTATGTCAATCCTGTTGTTCCACCAGGTGTTCCACCAGGTGATTCACTTTTAAGAACAAGTTGTATGGCAACCCATACAGATGAGCATATAGAAAAGGGGCTTGAAATTTTCAAAAAGGTTGGAAAAAAATTAGGAGTTATATAAAAATATATTTTAAAAAGGAGGCGAGATATGAATATATTTTTAATGTGTATGATAATTTTTCAGGTTAATACCAAATGGACAAGAAGACCTTTTGAACACATAATTTCAAAAGGCGTTAAAGGTGTATATAAAGATGGATATATTTATGCAGGTGGGAATCAAGCAAATTCACTCTATTATCCTCAATCCCCTTCCTTTTTAATAGTGGTTAAATATGACACTGCTGGAAATTATATATTTTCTTATAATTATGACCCTTCAGATTATTCCAGAATTTTATTAAAGGATTTTGCTATAGATAATACCCAGGATATATATGTTGCTTTTGCAGCATTCAAAAACTCCTCCCAGTATGACTATGGTGTTTTAAAATTTGACTCCTCCGAGAGTTATCCAGTCTGGATTTACATTTATAATGATTCAGAAAACAAAGATGATATTCCTGTTTCTATAAAAATTGGGAGGGATAATAAGATTTATGTTGCTGGATACGCCTATAAAGATTCTATAGAAAATTATGATTTTTATATAATAAAGTTTTTACCCTGCGGAGGAATAGCCTGGTCATCCTTTTATGGATATACGATTGGTTCGGTTGATTTTGCGAGAGATATGGTGATTGATAAAGACGGAAACATCTGGATATGTGGTGAAACTTATGATATGAATAATGTATCAAGTCTTGTTTTATTAAAATATGATACACTTGGAAATATTTTATTTTCGGACATTTATAATCTTCCAAATGCTTCTTTTTACCCAAAAAAAATTATTTTTGACCAAATAGAAAATATCTATGTTATTGGAAATTGCTTGATTGATGGGAACTCCGATTATTTAATAGCAAAATACAAAGTATATGGACAAAGGGAATGGGTTATAAACTATGGGGAAAGTAATAATTTTCCTGAAATTGCTTATTCCTGTGGAGTTGATACATGTGGTTATATTTATGTAACAGGAGAAAGCGCGGAAAATATAATGACATTAAAGATTTCTCCTAATTCTCAAATTTTATGGAGTAAAAGATTGGATTATTCTCTGGTAGGAAAAGAAATAGGATATGATATTTCTGTTGAGGAGTCTGGAAATTCTTTTATAACTGGCATTGTATCCTATGATACATTCCACTGTGATTTTTTAACTTTAAAATATACTTCCTCTGGGGTTCTCTCATGGACGATCTTATATGATGCTGCTAATTTTACTGATTCATCCTATTCAATTTTTCTTGATGAAAATAAAGATATATATGTAGTAGGGGTAAGTGATACTGTAACGGGAGATTCTCTTTTTATCGTAGTTCCAACATTAATCATAATTAAATATTCTGAGGAGTCAAATATAAAAGAGGTAAAAAGAAAAAATATATTTGTGAATAAAAATGATTTAAAAGGATTATCCTGTGATTTATACGATATTCTTGGAAGAAGGATAACTTCCAAAAATTTAAGGTTGCCTTCAGGAATTTATTATTCAAAAAAGAAGAAAATAGTATTTATGAATAAATAAAAATTTTATTTAAAATTAAATGCTGATTTTATAAGTTTATATTTCCCCTTATTTAAATTTGCCTCAAATGCTTTTTTATAATCCTCTATTTTAAATTTATGGGTTAAAAGATTTTTTAAACTTATCTTTTTATTTTTTAATAGATCAATTGCAATTTCATAGCATCTTTTCCTTTCATTTAAATAATTTTCTGTGCTCGAAGAATTTGTTCCTATGAGTTTTGCCTCTTTAAACCATAAAAGTGTTAAATCAATGAAACTGAAAATTCCGAATGTTCCTATTAAAACAATTTTTCCTCCGGGTTTTATCCATCTCAAAGAATTTTCTATCATATTTTTATTTCCTGTGCATTCAAAAATTATATCAAATCCTGAATTTAAAAATTCTTTTCCTAAGATTGGTTTTAAAATTTTTGAGTCTGTTATTTCAGCAAATTTCTTTAAATAATCTTCTTTTAAATATATAACTTCTGCCAAATCCTTTATTTTTTCTGCCTGAAATTCATACTTTGTTAAAACAAAAATTTTTGATTTACTAAGAAGTGCCCTTAAAGCATAAACCGCACAGATACCTATGGTTCCTGCACCTATTATCAAAACTTTATCATTATCATTCGGAAAATTCCTTATAACTGGATGGAGGGCAGAACAGAAAGAATCAATTAAAATTGCATCTTCATCAGAGATTTCCTCTGGTAATTTAAAAGTCTGGAATTCATTTGCAATAAAATATTCACTCCATGAACCAGAAGTGTTTTTACATGCACCTATTATAATCCCTTCACTTAATTTACCTTTCTCAGAAAAATTCAAACATCTTGAATATTCACCCTTTTTACAATTTTCACATAAATTTTCTATTTCCTTTGCTTTACATGATAAAACAGGGTCAACTATAACTCTATCTCCCTTTTTAAAATTTTGAGCATCTTCACTTTTTTCATAAACAATTCCAACATTTTCATGCCCTATAACAAAAGGAGAAGAAGAATAGGGTGATAGGGTAGGTGAGTCCTTTAAAGTGATTAAATTTATATCACTTCCACATATTCCACCATAAATTGTTTTTATTTTTAAATATTTTCCCCTTGGAAGATCAGGTTCTTTTATCTCTGTGAGTTTCACACAGGAAAAATTTGAATAATAAAATGATTTATTTAATTTACCCAGAATTTTAGTTAAAACATACTTTGGGATACTCTCTTCAAAAATTATTGCTTTCATAGATTAATTATAAAGGATTCCCTTTATATTATTTAATCAGCATAAACTTTCTTGTTTCTTTTTCTTTTCCAATTTTTAAAAGTGCAAAATATGTCCCCTGTTTCAGTCTATGAGATTTATAATTTATTCTATTCATTCCTGCTTTTAAATTTCCCTCCCATACTTTCTTAAGTTCCCTTCCGTTTATATCATAAAGGATAAGTTTTGCCTTTTTATTTAAAAGATTTTTCGGCACAAAAATTTCAAAAACAATTTCCCTGTTTTTCTTTATCTTTACAGGATAAAATATTATTCTCTCTTTTTTATTTAAAGATTTACCCATTACTCCACCACCAGAACTTATATCTTTAATACTTGAAACTGCAATCCTTTTTAATGTTACTTCATCACCTTCCTTTCTTCTTAAATGCACCATTATGATACCTTCATTTGTATTTGTAGTTAAACTCAATGATGTTCTTTTGATTTCCCCTTTTGAATAAATCACATCTTCTGTTGGAGGCTGACCAATTCCATCACCTGTAATCTTTATGTTTGATTTACGATATGTTTCCAATCCATCTTCATAATAAATTTCAAATAAGAATTTTAGATTTCCTGAAAATATTTTCGGGAATTTATATAAAAGTTGCTCTCCTGCATAATCAACAGAAATTCCCGAAGGATATGTTTTATATCCGTCCCTGTGCTGTGTAAAACTTGAAGGTATTTCTTTACCAAGCGGAATATTTATATACAGAGGTATTTTATTTAAATCTCTATCAATTTTTTTAAAATCAAGAAAGAAATAGGGTCTTATGATAGGCTTTTGAATAACAGGAACTGCTATTGCAGTTTCAGCTTCAACAGGGGTTACCCCTATTTCAGGGTCTGTCCATATAAAATAATCGTATGCTTTATTTTCATCCCAATATGTTTCAAATTGTGGGTATTTTGCAATACTAAAAGAAGAATTTATAATTTCTTCACTATCAAATTCATCTGTAAAAGAATTAAACCTTTTATAAACAATTTCCCTATCTTTATCCCATACAACTCCTGCATTTTTCCTTGTATAAGATGTTCCTGTTGCATAATCTGTTAAAGTATCTTCCCTTATAAAATCTCCTTTAATACCATATTTTCTATAAATTGTGAATTTCCCTGTTAATGTATCTATCTCTGACCATGTAATCCCAATATTTAATCCATAAATATCCATTGATGGATTCCATGCATAAGCACCCTCATGCGATATCCTTTCTTTTTCCCATAATGAATCCCTTATAGCATAAAAAATTTCATTCCTTTTATCATATACAATATGAACTTTTCCTTCATAATCAACAGAAATTGAAGGTGAAAAAGAAGGGGATACTTTTACAACTCTCTGAGTATCTATTATTAATGGTTGTAAGGATAAAATTAAAGTAACTGTTGTTTCAATCGGGGCAGCTGGAAGTTTTGTAAATTTTTCTTTCCATTCATCAACAATTTCAAAAACTGGTTCTTCTCCAAAAGAAGATGCATAATAATACATAAGTTTTATATTTAAACTGTCATTTAAAGGCATTCTACTTATTTTCTCTACCCCGATATGAATTCCACCTGAGTTATCTATTTTAAAAGAGGGTGAATAAAATCCATAATCAGGCTCTGAAATTGTAAAAATATTCTTCTCGTTATCTTTGACAATATAAATTGTGTCTCTTTTTTGAGATAAAAATATAAAGTAAAGAGAGTTGTAAATATCAATTGAAGGCTCAATTCCATAACCCAAAAATTCAGGAACAGAAAATTTTTCTCCGTCATCTGTTTTTACATAGTAAACCTTTGATTTTATTTCTTTACCAAATCTTAAAGAAATTGATGTATCATAAATAGATGAATCAATTAAAGAGGTTGTATAAACAACATAAATATTACCATTTGCATCAGAAACTATTTTCCTTGCATTATTCCCCTGTGTTATGTTCATAACCTGTGAATATGGCATTGCCTGAAAATGAATAACAGTATCCTTTGTATTTCCAAAAGAATCAATTATCTCTATTTTATAAGCAAGTTTCTTTGTTGGATAACTTACATTTAAAAATTTATATTTACCCTTATATGTTTCTGGTATTTCTGAAATTTTTTCACCAGGTGAAATATTTTGAGCAACTAAATTAAAATTTTCCCCATCTTCTGAAATATAAATATTCATTCCTGAAATATTATAACCATTTATAACCCATTCAATAGGAATCTCTCTTGAAATCGGTGTCTTCTCATTCTCTTTTGGTGAAAGGAAAGAAAAATTTAAATAAGAAGTATAAGGAATAAAACTTCTTTTTCTGAAGATGCATTCATATATTGGTTCTGATTTCTTTGTGAATAAGAAATAAATTTTATAATCTATATTTGTTTCTTTGATTTCTATATTTGGGAAATCTCTATATTCATCTCCTCTATCCACTATTTCCACATTTCCCCAGCCTCCAGGTATATATGTCCTGTAAGCAATTTCATAATAACCATTAGGTGGGGTAACAGGTTCCTGTTTCCATGACACAACAAGAAGTGAATGTAATCTTTTTATTTGTGGAGAAGTTGCAATTTTATTATCTGGGCTCAATTGTAAAGGAGAAGTCCATACTCCATTTATCCTTTGTGAGAAGAATATTTTATTATCATGAACCCAGACAATACAGGGATTGCCTTCAGGTGTTATATCTATAAAAGGATAAGAAGGGATATGGTTATCTGGTGTTACCTGTTCCTCAGGTGACCAGCCATGCATTGGGTCACGCCAGTATCTGAAACATACTCTTTTACCTCCATCAACTCTTAAATATGCAACAGCAGGATTGCCATTGCCTAATAAGGTTAATGATTGCCAGGATAGATCAGCGCCAGTAGCAGGACTTGGAAGAAAATGTATTTCAGGATTTATTATTCTTGTATTAAAATAACCCACACATAACTCACGCCAGAATGCTTTGATTACAGAGAAGAAGCCGATTCCATCATTTCTTATTTTAAAAGAAGGACAAAGTATCGGATTTGTTAAATCAGGTGGAATAATTGTCCATGGTTCTTCTGGCCATTGATTATTTTCTAAAATTCTTCCAATTCCATAAAGACCATGATTATCATATTCATCCCTCTTTGAAAAAATAACATAAGGGTCTCCATCAGGGTTGATATCAATAGTTGGTGCATAGCCTTCTGCTATTTCAAGTTTTTCCTTCCATGTATTCCCTTCATTAGAAGATGAGGT
>JBDRZD010000072.1:0-6696 GCA_039803745.1 Caldifarciminota bacterium | reverse complement strand
TTTTTTTCAAGGAGTTCTTCATGCTTGCCAGTTTCAACAATTTTCCCTTTATGTAAAACAATTATTTTATCACAATCTTTTATTGTTGATAATCTATGGGCAATTATTAAAGATGTCTTATCTTTTAAAAGTTCTTTTATTCCCCTTTGAATTAGATATTCTGTATAAGAATCAACAGAGGAAGTTGGCTCATCTAAAATTAAAATTTCCGGTTCAAAATAAAGTGCCCTCGCAAAGGAAAGTAGTTGCCTTTCTCCTTGAGATAAATTTTTTCCCTTTTCACTTATCTCTTCAAAATAATTTCTTTCTCTTCTTTCAATAAATTCATTTAGATATACCCTTTTTGCACTCTCTTTTACTTTTTCTATATCTACATTTTCCTCCCTTAAAGTAATATTATCAATAAAATTTCCAGAAAATATGAAAACATCTTGAAGAACAAGTGCCATTCTTTTTCTAAGCTTGTATGTATCCCATTCCCTTATATCAATGCCATCAATTAATATTCTTCCTTTTTGAATTGGATAAAATTTTAAAATTGCTGAAATGAGTGATGTTTTTCCTGCACCTGTAGGACCCACAATTGCAACCTTTTCATTTGGATTAACTTTAAAGGATACACCTTTTAACACCCATTCTCCTTCATCATATTTTAACCAAACATCCTCAAATACTATTTCACCTTTTCTCTTAGAAAATTTACCATTCCCTTTATCTTCTTCTTTTTCATCAAGAAGATTGACTATCCTTTCTGCACCAGCCATTGCTGATTGAAGTATATTATATTTTTCTGATAAATCTGCAATTGGTCTGAAAAACATCTCAATATAGTATAAAAAGGCAGCAAGGGAGCCGAGTGTGAATCCACCTTTCATTATAAAAATTCCACCAGATAAAATGAGTAAAGCAATTGCCAATGCCCTTATAAAATCTATTATTGGTCTGAAAACTGCAAAAACAAATAACTGTTTCATATTTGCCTTAAATAAATCCACATTTATCCTGTCAAACTTTTTATAACTCTCTTCTTCTTGATTATATGCCTGAATCAAACTTATTGCAGAAAGTGTCTCATTTGTATAGGCATTTAAATGGGCAACTTTCCTTCTTACCTCTCTGTAGGCATCTCTTACTCTTTTTCTGAATACTTCACTTGCTATTGCAATAAATGGGGAGAGTGCAAGGATTATTAAAGCAATTTGAAAGTTCATTTTAATCATTATAATACTTATTCCTATTATTAAAATTGCATCCTTAAAGAAATATACAAGCACACCCGTGAAGAATTCATTCAGGGTTGCCACATCATTTGTCACCCTTGTTACAAGACGACCAACAGGATTTTTATCAAAAAATGACATTGGTAGCTTTAAAATATGGGAAAATAAATCCATTCTTATATCAATTGCGATTTTTTGACCAACATATTCAAGAAGAATCATATGGGAATAGGTGAATATCCCAAGGAAAAATATTATTAAGAGATATAAAATTGCAATTTTTTTAATGCCATCAATATCTTTTCCCCTTATTTTTAATATTTTTGAAGGTGGAAATTTAATTATGTCTTCATATCTTGCAAATATTTTACCTTCTGCCTTTATTAAATTAACATTTTCTTTTACTTCATAAACCTCTATATAAAGTCCCTTTTCTAAAATATTTTTTTTCTCATAAAATCTAATTTCATAAGAAGATAATTCCCTTTTTTTAACAATATATTTATTTTCTTCAATTTTTAATTTTTTGCCTTTAAATTCCTTCAAAAATTTTTCTTCAAGTTCTTTATTTTCTTCAAAATTTAAAATCCTATAGGGAGGAACGATGTGTTCATCTATGGCAAATTTTGTTAAATAGGGCAATGTTAAATCAAATATTGTTGTAAAAATAAGTAAGATAAATACTAAAAATATTATTCTTAAATAATTCTTTTTTACATATTTTAAAAGCCTTTTAAAAATTCTTATATCCTGTGTCCCTTTAAGTCTTTCTTCTTCTAAAAAATCAAAGTGTCTCATTTCATTACCTCAATTAAAGCACTCTGCACTTCATAAACTTTCTTATAAAAACCATCTTTTTGAATTAATTCTTCATGTGTCCCTATATCTTCAATTTTCCCGTCTACCATAACAATTATTCTATCAAGATTTTTTAAAACAGAAATTCTGTAAGAAATTATTATTGCTGTTTTATTGCTTAAGTATTTACTTAAATTCATAATTATCTTTTCTTCTGTTTCACTATCAACCTGTGATAGGGCATCATCAAGAATAATTATTGAAGGATTTGAGAATAAAGCCCTTGAAAGGGCTATTCTTTGCTTCTGCCCGCCTGAGAGCATCAACCCCCTTTCACCTACAATTGAATCAAATTTTTTTGGGAAAGAAATTATTTCATCATAAATTTCTGCAAACTTTGAAGCATTTATAATTTCTTCTTCTTTTGCATAGGGGTTTAAAAAGGCGATGTTTTCCCTTATCGTCCCAGAAAAAACAACACTTTCCTGGGGAAGTAAAAATATTTCCCTTCTTAGATCATAAATACAATATCCCCTTATATCCTTTCCATCTATAAATATTGTTTTTTCAGGAACTTCAAGAATTCTTAAAAATAGATTTACAAGGGTTGTCTTCCCGCTTCCTATTTTCCCCAAAATCCCTATCTTTTCGCCCGGATTTATTTTAAACGATATATTTTTTAAAGCAGGTTTATCACTGTTTGGATAATAAAATGTTAAGTCTCTTACTTCAATTTCCCCTTTAAATTTTTCAATTTTTATACAATTCGGAACATTTTTAATAATTGGTTTTTCTTTTAATAAATTATTTATTCTTTCCATTGAGGCAGCCCCCCTCTGAAATATATTTGTTACCCATCCTATAGCCATCATTGGCCATATCATAAATTCTATATATGAAACAAAAGCAACAAAACTTCCAAGGGAAAGTTCATTCAATATTACCTTTTTGCCACCTACGAAAAGAAGTATTACAAGTGAAATTCCTGAAATAAATGTAATTAAAGGCATAAAAGCACCCCATAGATAAGCAAGGCTCATATTCCTTTTAAAAAATAAATGATTTCCTTTATAAAATACCTTTTCCTCTTGTTTTTCTCTTACAAAGGATTTTATCACTTTAATTCCTGAAAAACTTTCCTCTACAATTTCAGAAAGGTATGAAAAACCTTCCTGAACTTTTCTAAAAAGATTGTGAATCTTTCTACCAAAAATTAACATTATCAATGAGAGAATGGGGAGAGGAATAAGAACATAAAGGGTTAATGATGGACTTATTTTTAACATAAAGAAAAGGGAAACAAAAAACATTATAAAAAAATCAGCAGCACCAACAATTCCCATACCGCACGCCATTCTTATTGCCTCAAGGTCATTTGTAGAATGAGCCATTATATCACCAACTTTTTTTCTCTGGTAAAAATAAAAATCAAGTGTTAAAAGGTGTTTGTAAAGTTTTTCCCTTATATTTTTTTCAATTTCTCTTGCACTTCCCATTATAAAATATCTCCAGAAATACCTGAAGATTGCGGTTATTAAAGCAAGAGAAGCAATTATAATAAAATGTATTAAAAGAATTTTTAAATTTGCAATCCCTTCTATTAATTTATCAATTGCACTTTTTATAACAATTGGAACAAATAGTTGTGATAGATCAACTATGATAAGGGCTAAAACCCCTAAAAATATTTTAAATTTCCATTTCCAGAAATATTTAAAAAGTTCCTTCATTTTAAAGAATTTCTAAATAAATTTTTTCAACATCCTTTAGACTTATTTTATCAAATCCGAAATCAGGGAAATTTTTCATCAGAAATTCATATTCTTTAACAAATTCTTCTATATCCTTTTCTTTTACATTATAATCCTTTAAAGAATATTTAAAACCGATTTTTTCCAAATAATCTTTAAAAACTTTTTCAACATCTTCTCCATATATTTCTTCAAATTTTTTAAAATTTTGAGAAAATCTTTTTTTAATGATTTTTATAAATGGTAATAATAAAAGACAGAGACCGTCTGGATGGGAAATATTATCATAAAAACCTGATAATATATGTTCAAGCCAATGCATTATTGCAAATCCACCAATACCTCTTGTTGGAATCCCTGAGAGGGCTAAAGAGGCACTATAACATAAATTCTCTCTTGCTTCTCTATCATCTTTATTTTCCTTTATTTTAATAATTGATTCTATTACTCCCTTTATAAGTTTTGCTGAAAAATTGTATTGAATGTATCCATATGTTTCAGATGTTAAAACTGGTTCAAGCATATGGGTTATTATATCAACTCCCCCTTTTGAAAGATAGGAGAAAGGTAAAAACTTTGTAAATTCTGGGTCAACTATTGAAATTTTTGGATAAACTTTGTCATCCCTGAAAAACCACTTCCTTTTTTCATCCGGATTTGTTATAACACCACCCGGATTATATTCTGAACCAGAAGCAGGAATTGTTGGAACGAGTATAACCGGTAATGCATCCTTTACCTCTTTTTTCATCATCATATAATCCCATATGCTACCTTTGTTTTTTGCCATAATTGCTATTCCTTTTGATGCATCCATTACGCTTCCACCGCCTATCCCTATTATAAAATCGCATTTTTCCTTTTTTAATATCCCTGCTCCTTCATCAACTTCGTAGGTTTTAGGATTTGGAGTTATATTATCATAATGGAAAAATTCAATGCCATTTTCTTTAAGCATGCTTTTTATTTTATCAAGAATACCTTTTTCCTTTAAAAATTTTTTACCTGTAACAAGAAATGCTCTTTTCCCTATTTCTTTTGCCTTTAAAGGTAAAATTTCAAGAGAGTTCCATCCAAAATAATATTTTGTAGGAATAAATAAGGAAAAATTTTTCATTTTTTGAACACATCTTTAATTTTTGAAAGTGGTGTGCTAATTTCAACCTTACAATTGCATTCCTCCTTATTTTTATTTTTTCCACAGAGAGGACATAAACCCTTACAATCTTCTTTGCATAATGGTTTCATGGGTAGAGAGAGCAAGATTATCTCTCTTATAAGAGGGATCAAATTTAAAACAGGTTCATCAAGATAAATTGTATTTATATTTTCTTCCTGAATTTCTACTTCTTTTTTATCAGCAAGTTTATCCTTTCCAATCTTTATATGATATTCTCCCTTTTCCTCAAAATCTTTTTCAAATTTTTCAAGGCACCTTGCACATTCAAGCAAAACCTTTGAAATCACATTTAAGATTAAAAAATATTCAAGTCTTGACTTCCTTATCTCACCAGATACTTTAAAATTTTTAACTTTAACCCCCCTTTTTTCTTCAATCTCAAGAATTTCTCCCTTTTGATTTTTAAATTCAAAACTTGTTTTTCCCTCTTTTAATTCTTTTAACTGTATTTCCATTAAAATTTAAAATAAATTAATTCCTTTTTTACACCCAGCCTCTTAATTTCATTGCCTCTATAACTTTTTTAACCGAGACAAGATATGCAGCAAGTCTTGGATGAACCTTTCTTGATTTATATTCCTCATAAGTTTCCTTGAATGCCTTTGTCATTTTCTTATCAAGTCTTTCATGGACTTCCTCTAATGACCAATAGTATCCTGTTATATTTTGAACCCATTCAAAATAAGAAACTGTTACGCCACCTGCATTAGCAAGAAAATCAGGTATCACAAATATTCCATTTTTGTATAAAATCTTATCTGCTTCAGGAGTGGTAGGTCCATTTGCAAGTTCAAGGACTATTTTTGCCTTTATTTTATCTGCATTCTTTTCAGTTATTACATTTTCAAGAGCAGCAGGAATTAAAACATCAACATCTAATTCAAGTAGTTCTTCATTTGTTATTTTTTCTGTTCCTTTAAAACCAACAACTGTTCCTGTTTCATTTTTGAATTTGCTAACATCTTTAAATGATAATCCTTTCTTATTAAGTATTCCACCCTTTGAATCACTTACTGCAATTACTTTTGAACCAAATAGTTCCTCAACAAGTTTGTGAGCAAATTGACCTGCATTACCATATCCTTGAATTGCGACAGTTGCTTTTGAAAGGTCAACATTAAAAACTTTTGCTGCTTCTCTTAAAGTATACATTCCTCCCCTTGCAGTTGCGTCATCTCTTCCAAGAGAACCTCCAACAGGAATTGGCTTTCCTGTAATTATTCCCATTGCGTTATACTGGACTATTTTTGAATATTCATCCATCATCCATGCCATTATCTGTGGGTCTGTATATACATCAGGGGCAGGTATATCCTTATCAGGGCTTATTATCTGTGCAATTGCCCTTATGTATCCCCTTGCAAGTCTTTCTTTTTCACCGGCTGACATTTCCTTTGGATTGCATATTATTCCTCCTTTTCCTCCACCATATGGGAGATCAACTATTGCTGTTTTCCATGTCATCCACATTGCAAGTGCCCTAACTGTATCAATTGTTTCTTCTGGATGCCACCTTATTCCACCTTTTGTTGGTCCTCTTGCATCATTATGTTGAACCCTGAACCCTTTAAATACCTTATATGAACCATCATCCATTCTTACAGGAATTAATACATGGAACTCCCTTAGAGGTTCTCTTAGAATCATATGTTCAGGCTTCCCATCTATCCCGAGTATTTTTGCTGCTTCATCCAGTTGCTCCTGTGCAATTTTAAATGGGTTCAATTTTTCTTTCATTTTTCCTCCT
>JBDRZD010000071.1:0-6756 GCA_039803745.1 Caldifarciminota bacterium | reverse complement strand
AATTTTTAAATATGCTTCCTTTGCTCTATAAGAACTTCTTACAAAAACTCCTGATGCAACAAAATTAAAACCCATATCATATCCTATTTTTTCAAATTCTTTAAATTCTTCTGGTTTATAATATTTTACCACAGGTAAATTTTTCCTTGTTGGCTGTAAATACTGACCTATTGTTATTATTTCACATCCTGCATTTTTTATATCTTCCATCGTTTTTATTATCTCCTCTTTTTCTTCTCCAAGTCCAACCATTATTGAACTCTTTGTTATCATCTTTTCATCTATTTCCTTTATCTTTCTTAAAACTTCCAAACTCTTTTCATATCCTGCCCTTTTATCCCTCACAATTTTTGTAAGTCTTTCAACAACTTCAACATTATGGGCAATCACATCAGGTTTTGCTTCAATAACTTTTTTTAAGGAAAGAGTTTTTAAATTGAAATCAGGAATTAAAATTTCAACCTTTACATCTTTATTTATCTCCTTTATTCTTTTCACAGTTTCTGCAAAATGACCTGCCCCACCATCATCTAAATCATCCCTTGTAACAGATGTTATAACAGCATATTCAATTTTAAGTTCATTTATTGCCTTTGCAACCCTTAAAGGTTCTTCTTTATCAAGAGGCTGTGGTTTTCCCTTTTTTACAGAACAAAACCTGCAATTCCTTGTGCATATATTCCCCATTATCATTATTGTTGCAGATTTTTCTGCCCAGCACCTGCCTAAATTTGGGCAAAGTGCAGACTCACAGACAGTATTTAAAGAAAGATTTTTTAAAATTAACCTTACATTTTTAAATTCACCAAAACCCGGGAGATTTGACCTTATCCATTCTGGTTTTTTCATAAAATTTTTTCATATTCCTTTAAAGTTTCCCTTGCAATAACAATCTTCTGTATCTCATTTGTCCCTTCATATATCTCTGTAACCTTTGCATCCCTGAAAAACCTTTGAACAGGGTGCTCCCTTGAATAGCCCATTGAACCGTGAATCTGTATTGCCTTTGTTGTTGCCCACATAGCAGTTTCTGAAGCAAAATATTTTGCCATTGATGCTTCCTTTGTAAATTTTTCCCCTTTTTGTTTTTTCCATGCAGCATAATATGTTAAAAGTCTTGAAGCCCTTATTCTTGTTTCCATTTCAGCAATATAAAAGGCTATTGCCTGATGCTCTATTATAGGAACACCAAATGCAACCCTTTCCCTTCCAAATTTTATTGAATATTCAAGGGCTGCCTGAGCAATACCAACTGCTTGAGCTGCAATCCCTATCCTTCCTGCATCAAGTATGCTCATCGCAATCTTAAATCCTTCACCTTCTTCTCCTAACCTGTTTTCTAAAGGTATCCTATAATTTTCAAAGGTTATTTCACAGGAATGGGCACTCCTTATCCCGAGTTTTTTTTCAGGTGGTGATTTTATCAAACCTGGAAGAGAACAGTCAGCAATAAAGCAGGTAATACCCCTATGCTTTTTCTCCTTATCAGTAACTGCAAAAACTAAAATGTAATCTGCTTCAGGTCCATTTGTAACCCATACCTTCTTCCCATTTATTATATATTCATTCCCCTCTTTTCTTGCTGTTGTTAATAGATTTGAAGCATCAGAACCTGCATGTGGTTCTGTTAATGCAAATGCACCAAGTTTCTCTCCTCTTGCAAGAGGAGTTAAGAATTTTCTTTTTTGCTCTTCATTTCCAAACTTATAAAGCCCATAACAGACAAGTGAATTATTAACAGATACTATTACACCATGGGCAGGACATACCCTTGAAAGTTCTTCAATTGCTATTGCATAACTTATTGAATCTGTTCCTGCCCCTCCATATTCCTCTGGAATCTCCATTCCAAGAAAACCCAGTTCCGCAAGTTTTTTTATTGTTTCCCTGGGAAATCTTTCTTCCTCATCATTCTTATCAGCAATCTTTAAAATTTCTTTTTCTGCAAAATCCCTTATTGTATCCCTTATCATCCTATGTTCTTCTTTTAATTCAAAATCCATTTTAAACCTCCTTTAAATTTCAAGAAAATCAGTCCCCTTATAAAAGCCCGGCTTTTTATTTAAAAGCCATTTTGCAATCCTTAATGCACCACTTGCAAATATCTCCCTTGAATAACATATATGAGAAATTTCTATTCTTTCTCCTTCCTTTCCAAAAAATATTCTATGTTCACCAACAATATCACCCATCCTTATTCCAAATATACCAATTTCGTCCTTTTCTCTTAAAGAAAAGCCTTCCCTTCCAAAAACCCTTTTTAATTTTCTTTGACTTCCTTTTTCAATAATATCAGCAAAACTCAAAGCAGTTCCTGAAGGTGCATCCTTTTTACCTTTATGATGGAATTCAACTATTTCAAAATCATAGTCTCTTAAAAATTTTGAAATTATTTCTGTTATATAAAATAAAACATTTATCCCAAAACTCATATTTGAAGACCAGTATAAAGGGATTATTTTACCTGTTTTTTCAAATTCAACAAAATCTTCATCTTTAATCCCTGTTGTTCCTGTAAGATATGGCTTTTTTATTTCCCTCATTTTTATTATATGTTCAATTGTTGAAGAAGGGTTTGTAAATTCAATTCCAATATCTGCATTTTCCATTGCCTTTTCAAAATCATCTGTTAAAATAATTCCAATTTTTTCCTTGAAAACTATTTCTCCATAATCCTTTCCAATCAAATCGTGTCCTTTTACTTCACATGCCCCGGCTATCTCTATATTCTCCTTTCTTGCAACCTCTGCTATCATCTTCCCCATTCTTCCACAGGCACCAATTATTGCAATTTTCATTTTTAATAACTCGTTATCTCTTTAAATTTTTTCTCATCAAATTCCTTTAAAAAGTTTATACAAAGATTTAATGCATTATCAAAATCCTTTCTATGTATCATTGAATTAAAACCATGAACATATCTTGAGGGTATACCTATTATACTTGATGGAACACCTTCCTTAAAAAGATGAACCCTTCCTGTATCATATCCACCTCTTATAACTGTTACAAGATGATATTTAATCTTATACTTTTCAGCAACCTTAACAAGAAAATCCCTTAACTTTTTATGAGAAACCATTGTATAATCAAGGGAAACAATTGCAGCACCTCCTCCAAGTTTTGCCTCTGTTTCTGTTTTTGCACCGGGTGTATCCTCTGTTAATGATACATCAAGGGCAATAGCAATATCAGGTTCAAAAACCCATGGAGATGTTGCAGCACCTCTTAAACCAACTTCTTCTTGAACTGTTGCAACAAAATAGGCAGTTCCCGGTATTTTTTTATTCTTTATTTCCTCTAAAATTCTTATTAAAAGAGCACATCCAACCCTATCATCAAATGCCTTTGCCATATAAATATTTTTATTTCCAAGAATCTTGAATTCAGAAACAGGAATAATAGGATCCCCTATTTTTATCCCGAGTTTTTTCTGAGGATCAAATTTTTTCTCTTCAACACCAAAATCTATATAAAGGTCATCAATATCCGGCAACTTTTGAGCCTCTTCTTTCTTTAAAAGATGAGGTGGAACTGCCCCAATAACCCCATAAAATTCACCTTTATCAGTTTTAACTTTAACCCTCTGCCCTATAAGTGTTGCTGACCACCATCCACCCAATGGAGCAAATTTAACATATCCCTTTGTAAATCCCTTAACCATTAATCCTATTTCATCCATATGAGCAAAAAAACCAATTCTTGGTCTTTCTCTTTCTCCTTTTTTAACAGCAATTATTGAACCAAGTTTATCATATAGAATTTCATCTGCAAATTTTTTAAATTCATTCTTTATAATTTCCCTCACTTCATCCTCAAAACCTGGAAGCCCTGAGGCTTCTGTTATATCCTTTAAAAGTTTTTCAGTCCTATCCACAATTTCCTCCTTTTTAAAATTTTTTCTTTAAAAAAAATTTAAAACTTTCTTTTTCTATTAAAAAGGATAAATTTAAAGTTGTATCCTTTGGGAAATTATAAAAATGGGCTGAAACATAGGCATCGGCAATTGAATATATATGAACCATAAGATAAATTATTCCATTATACAAAATTTTCCTTTCATATGTTGTGTCAGAAATCCTTTCTTCTTTTTTTAAATCATAAATTCTTTTAAATTCATGAATAAGATAAATTTCAGTTGCTCCAATTAAAACACCTTTAATATAATTCTTTGTATAGAACTGACCCCCACCTGGAAATAAAAAGGAGAGCCATGCTGAAAGAACAGGGGATTTAGAATAAAGAAAAAGGATAAGGATTAATTTTGTCATTAGAATATTATTATAAACAAATCTATAAGATTTATACAATCCAAAATTAATTAGAAACCGTTTTTTATTTCTAATTGTCTAAAATAATGTGAAGATGGGAGAGTATTTAATTTTAAATTTAATTTTGTTTAACATTTTAATTTCGCAGGTTCCAAGAGAAAGATTTGAAGGGAAAATAAAAGGAACAATAATTGATAAGGAGACAAATGAGCCTCTTGAATATGCAAGTATTTCTTTATTCAGGGAAAAGGATTCAACATTTATAATAGGAGTATTATCAGATAAAAATGGTGAATTTTTAATAAATGTTGAAAGACCGGGGATTTATTTTTTAAGAATAACATTTCTTGGTTATGAGAAAAGAGAAATACATTCATTAAGAATAACTCCTGAAAACAGAATTTTAGATATTGGTAAAGTATATCTTGAGGTTTCTGGAATTTTATTAAAAACACAAGAAGTAATTGCTGAACCACTTCCAATAACTTATAAGGTTGATAAAAAAGTTATAGAAGTAAGTAAAATGGGATTTTTATCAGGGAATGCAGTTGATATATTAAAGAATGTTCCATCAGTGAGTGTTGATATTGAAGGGAATGTAAAATTGAGGGGAAGTGAAAATTTTTTACTCTATATAGATGGAAGACAATCTCTTCTTGACCCAAACGATGCATTAAAACAAATCCCTGCATCATCAATTGAAAAAATTGAAATAATAACAAATCCATCTGCAAGATATGAAGCAGAAGGAACTTCCGGAATAATAAATATAATTCTTAAAAAGGGGAAAATTGAAGGTTTAAATGGAATTATAAATTCAAGTATAGGAGTTAATGAAAAATACGGAGGAGATTTTATTTTGAATTATAAAAAAGGAAAAATAAACACATTTATAAGTTTGAATTATAATAAAAGAAAATTTTCAGAAAAGATAAGTTCAGAAAGGGAAATAAATGAGAAAAAAATAAATTCTGATGGTTCTTCATCAAGAATATTCAATCCATTCAATATAAGAACAGGTATTGATTTAAACATTAAAGAAAAAAATTTATTTGGTGTTGGATTAAATTATGGATTATGGAATATGCAAAATAGGAATTTCTCAGAATACAATGAAATTTTTGATACACAGATTATAAATTATAAAACAGAGGGATATTTTAAAAGAAAGGGTCCTTTCTTTGAAATTGTTTTAAATGACTTACAAAAATTTAAAAAAGAGGAAGATAAACTTTTTACAGAATTTGTATACTCCTATAGAGAGGGAAATGAAGAAAATAGAACTTATAAAATGGATAGTTTGGATATGATATTGAATGGAAACAAGAGAATTGAAGAAGGAACTTCAAATAGATTTTCAGGAAGAGCAGAATATACAAAATCTTTTAAAGAAAATTTTAAATTTGAAACAGGGTTTAGAGGGGAATATGGGATAAGTAAAGATATGAGCAATTTCTATAATTATAAAGATGGAAATTTTGAAATTGTTGATAGTTTTTGCCATAGTGTAAAATATCTAAATAATATTCAGGCAATTTACTCTTTATTATCAGGAGAGTTTAAGAATACAGGATATCAAATTGGTTTAAGGATTGAATATAATAATAGAAAAATAGAGTATGCTGATACAAATTTAAAATACATCTTTGAAAAAATTGATTATTTTCCAACGATTCATTTTTCCCATAGATTTTTAAAATTAAGGGAAACATTTTTAAGTTATTCAAGAAGGATTTCAAGACCAAGAGATTTCTGGCTTGAACCACTTTTAACATGGATGGACCCTTATAATTTAAGAAAAGGGAATCCTGATTTAAAACCAGAATATATTGATAATTTTGAAACAGGTATAACAACACCATTTTTAAAAGGTTCTTTAACATTTGAAACATACTATAGAATAACTTATAATAAATTTGAAAGAATAAGAATTCCCTATGGAGATTCTGCTTTCCTTCATACAGTTATTAATTCAGGAAAATTATTCTCTTATGGAGGAGAAATATCCTTTAATAAAAATATTTTTAAGTTAATGAATATGAATCTTGTTCTTGATTTCTATGGTTATAAATTTAAAGGGAAGATTTATGATGAAAAAATTACAAAAGGGGATATAAATTATAATTTAAGGTTTAATTCAAATATTTTTATGCCCTTTTCTTCTCGCTTACAATTAATCTTTGTTTATCATAGTCCACCGGTTTCAGCACAGGGAAAAGAAAAGGAATTTATTACCTTTGATTTTTCAATTCAAAAATTCTTCTTAAACAAAAATTTATCCCTCAATTTAGAAGTAAGAAATCTTTTTAATACTTTAAAAAGGGGATTTGAAATAAAAGAAGAAAATTATAAGTATATCCAAACATTCAAGCAGGAATCAGGAGTATTAATACTTACAATGAGTTACAATTTTAACAACTATAAACCTGAAAGAAAGTTAAAAAAAGAGATAGAAGAGGAAAGAGAAGAATTTGAATATTAAATT
>JBDRZD010000070.1:0-6765 GCA_039803745.1 Caldifarciminota bacterium | reverse complement strand
TAAAATTAAGGAAGGAACAAAAGTTAGGTTTATAAAGAAATTTGATGCCTCAAATGATGGAAAGAATCCTTCTTTAGCAGAATTCATAGTTTCTGGAAAACTTTTTGCAAAAGATGCTTTATTTACATCTGATGGTTATATAAAAGAAAAAGGTGATTATTATGGAATTATATTTGAGGAACCTGAAAAAAGTATTTTAAAAGAATCAAAAATTACAGAACAAAGCAAAGATGATAAGTTCTCCAATAATTATAAGAATTTAAGAATAAAGTTTGGATATAAAGGGATAGAATTTTTAAAAAAGGATGAAAAATTGAAAATAAAGGATTCAGAAATTTCAAACTCTAATTACGGGATTTATTTTAATGGTAAAAATATTGAAATAGAAAATTCAAAAATTTCTTTAAATGATACAGGGATTTATGTTTTAAAAGGAAAAGGATATATAAAAGAAACAGAGATAAAAGAAAATGAAATTGGAATTTTATATAAAGGCAATTCAGAAATAAATGTTGACAAATCTTATATAATGAATAACAAAATCGGTATCTATGTTGATGAGAATTCAAAACCTAAATTAAAGAATGGTAAAAATTATATATGTTATAATTCAGAATATAATCTTTATAACAACACAATTTTTGATATAGAGGCACAGAGGAATTACTGGGGAACAGAAAATCGTGATTCAATCTCTTTATTTATTTATGATTTTTATGATGACCAGAGTAAAGGTATAGTTTATTTTGAACCAATATGGGTGCCCGAAAAAGAAATTTTATCAGGTATACAGGGGGATAAAGAAAAAATTATTGATTTTATAAAAATAAATACGATTTCAAAAAAGAATTTTGAGATTGAAATTATTTTGAATAAAAACTCTGAAATTTCATTAAAGGTTTATGATGTTTCAGGAAGAAAGATAAAAGAGATTGAAAGGAAATTAAATTCAGGAACACATAAGTTGGAAATAGATAATCTTAAAAAGGGAATTTATTTCTTAGAGATAGGAATTGGCGAAAAGAAGAAAAAATATAAAATTTTAAAAATTTAAAATTTTTTGTATTTCCCTAAAAGTAAATAATGGTAGGAGGATAAAAATCTTCTTTTAAATATTCTTTCGGAGAGTTCCCCTATTAAAAATTGTAATTTCTTTTTTAATTTTGGCTTTTTTGGTAAAATATTTACTCCATTAAAATTTTTTATTCTTTCTCTCATACATTCTGGATGTTCCCCTTTAAAAATTTTTAATCCATAGGTATCTTTATAAGGATCATCTATTTTTTTATCCCATTTTTCCCCTTTTATTTTGTGAAAATAATCAAGTTTTTCAATCATCTTTTCTTTTTCCTTAACCCATCCATAATGATATATGTATGCATCAAGTAAAATACATTTTAATCTTTTTATTTTCCCATTTATATTTTTTCTAAAACTCTTTGCATTCCTATAAGAAAAAATATAGGGTAAATTTCTTACAATTCTTATCTCCTTTTCATACCATCCATATCCCTCATG
Source organism: Caldifarciminota bacterium (assembly GCA_039803745.1). Classification (GTDB taxonomy): domain Bacteria; phylum Hydrothermota; class Hydrothermia; order Hydrothermales; family Hydrothermaceae; genus JBDRZD01. The sequence goes on along the minus strand of JBDRZD010000070.1, from coordinate 5,247 downwards.
ATAAAAATTGTAATTTCCAAAAAAATGCTTGTATTTTAAAAGAAATCCCTCAACATGATTTCTATTCTTAAAGAAATTAAGAGCCTCCTTTATATAAGGTATATATTTTTCATGTAAAACTTCATCTGCTTGAAGATAAAAACAGAAATCACCAGCGCAGTTTCTCAAAGCCATTGTTGTATAATATCCAAAAGATACTGGAAACTTTATTTCCTCTTTTTTTATCTTTATTATTTTCATCTTTTTATCAAAATTTTCAATTAATTTTTCCTCTGTTCCGTCATCTGATTCAAGTAAAAGAATTATGTATTCATCAACAAGTGGTAAAAGTGATTTAATTGATTCAATAAAGGGATAATCGTTTTTTAAAACATTGTAAAGGAAGGTAAAACCGCTAATCTTCATTTTATAATGATTCCGTATTTTTTAATTTTTTCCCTTAAAGTATTCCTATGAATTCCAAGAATTTCTGATGCCTTTGAAATATTCCCGTTTACCATCTTTAAAATTTTTTCAATATGAATTTTTTCAACCTCTTCCATTTTTAAGGGTTCATATTTTGATTCTTTCATTTCAATACCTGCAAAATTTTCTATTTTTTCACCTTTTGTAAGAATAACTGTTCTTTCAATAACATTCTCAAGTTCCCTTACATTTCCAGGCCATGAGTATTTTAGAAGGTTTTCAAGTGCTCTTTCACTTACTTCTTTTATTTCCTTTCTGTATTTCTTTGAATAAAAATCTATGAAATATTTTGCAAGTGGAATTATATCCTCTTTCCTTTCTCTTAAAGGTGGAATATGAATCTTTATAACATTTAACCTGTAAAATAAATCTTCCCTAAATTTTCCTTCTTTTATCTTTTCTTCAAGATTTTGATTTGTTGCTGCAATAAATCTAACATCAACATAAATTGTTTCAAGACCACCAACCCTTTCAAAACATTTATCCTGTAAAAGTCTTAAAATTTTACCTTGAAGAGCAAGTGGCATATCACCTATTTCATCAAGGAAAAGTGTTCCATTATCTGCCCACAAAACTTTTCCTTCCTTTCTTCTATCAGCACCTGTAAATGCTCCTTTTTCATATCCAAATAGTTCTGATTCAAGAAGTGTTTCCGGGATTGCACTACAATTTACAGGGACAAACCTTCCCTTTCTCCCACTTTCCTTATGTATGAATCTTGCAAGGATTTCTTTACCTGTTCCTGATTCACCTGTTAATAAGATTGTTGCATCTGTTTTTGCAACATCCTTTGCAAGAAGTGTTATTTCTTTCATCTTGCTACTTTTATAAACAATTGCCTTTTCCTTTTCATAATATTCAAGTTCTTCTTTTAATCTTACATTCTCTTTTTTTAATTCGTTAAACTCAATTGCCTTTTTTAATGTTTTTAAAAGATTTTCAAAATCAACAGGCTTTGTTAAATAATCAAATGCCCCTTTTTTGATTGCTTCAACAGCAGAAGGTATTGTTCCATATGCAGTTATAAATATGAATATTCCATCAGTTATTTCTTTCAATTTTTCCATAAGTTCTATTCCATTTATTTCAGGCATCTTTAAATCCATCAAAACAATATTATATCCCCTTTGATAAAGATAGATTGCCTTACCTGCTTCTACCGCATATTTTGATTCAAAGCCTTCTTTTTCTAAAAGATTTGATAAAATTTCTGCCTGCTCCTTATCATCATCTATTACAAGAACTTTATATTTCATAAAAAATATTATAATGGATTATAATACTATTATGAAAAAAGGAGTTTCATATTTTGGAACAAGGGATTTAAGATGGGTTAAAAAGGATTTAAAAGAAATTAAAAGGGGTAATTTTTCTTATATAATTCATACATTTTCAGAGGAAGATTTTAGATATTATAAAGAAAATATGAGGGAAATTGTTTATGAATCAAAAAATATTGGTTTAGAAGTATTTTTTGATCCATGGGGAGTTGGGAAATTTTTTGGTGGTGAGCCTGCTTCCTTCTTTGTATCAGAAAATCCAGAAGAATGTATAAATTTAAAATATGGAAGAAAGCCTATTGCCTGTCCAAATTCAAAAAAATTTAAAGATTTTTTAAAGGAATGGACTTCTTTTTTAATTGAAATAGGTGCAGATGGAATTTTTATTGATGAGCCAAAAATTTTTGATGAAAAATGTTTTTGTAAAAATTGTAATGGTAAAAATTTAAAAGAATCAGGTATAGATTTTTTAAAATTTATTGGGAAATTATGGAAAAGTAAAAATAAAAAAGTTTCAATATGTCTTTTACCAAAATCACTTAAAAAAGAATATTTAGATATATTTTTTAAGAATAAAAATTTTGATATTATAGGAACTGATCCCTATCCTGTCTTGTTTAAGGATAATTTTGAAGAGGAAAGCAAAAGATGTGTTAAAGTTTTGAAGGAATATAAAGAAAAATATGAAAAGGAAATTGAAATATGGATACAAGCATTTAAGATAAAAAAAGAAGAAGAAAGTTATATAAAAAATTTTTACAATTTTTGTAAAAATGAAGGAATAGATAGGGTTTCATTCTGGGGTTTTCTTGGATGTTATGAGATGGGTGCTTTAAGGTGTGAAAGACCATTTAAGGTATGGAAGTTGATAAAGTCCTTATAATAACATTTGGTTTAACAGGATGTGGAAAAAGTTTTGTTTCTAAATTGATAAAAAAATTTTTAAAGAATTCAATTTTGATAAAATCAGATATAATAAGAAAAAAAATTTCTGGTATTTCACCTTTTAAAAAAGTTATTGTTCCATATGGAACTGGAATATATTCTGAAAGTAAAAGTGAAGAAGTTTATGAAAAAATGCTTGAAATTGCAGATAGTTATTTAAAAAAAGGAAAAAGTGTTATAATAGATGCAAGTTTTTTGAAAAGGAAATGGAGGGAAAAGGCAAAGGAGATTGCATTTAAAAACAATGCAAAATTTTATATTTTTGTTCCTTTTTGTAATGAGGAAAAAATTAAAGAAAGGCTTTTAAAAAGGAAAAGGGATGTATCTGATGGAAGATGGGAAATATATATAAAGCAAAAGGAAAATTATGATGAAATAGATGAGGATGAAAAAAAATATGCAATTTTTATTGATAATAACAAAAGCAGAAAAGAAGTTGAAAAATTTTTAAAATCTTTTTTTAAATAAAATAAATTTTTCTTCTCCTGTCTTTAAAAATATGATTATAGGGAGTTATAAATTTATCCTCTGCCTCTTTTAAATCAATTTCAACTATCTTTAATTTTTCTTCATCTTCATCAAAGGATAAAATTATCTCTCCTTTTGGATTAACTATCTGACTTTTACCAGTAAACTTTAACTCTTTATCATCCCTTTTTTCAATTCCAACTCTATTAGCAGTTATTGTGAATATTTTATTTTCAATTGCCCTGACCCTCATACCCATCTGACCAAGACCTGGTAAAACCAAATTTGAAGGATGGGCAATTGCAAGGCATTTCTTTAAGGCAAGTGTTCTTGAAGCCTCTGGAAATATCCAGTCAAAGCATATTAAAACACCTATTTTATAATTTTTAATTTTAAAAATTCCATCAAGTCTTTTACCAGGTTTAAAAAATTTTTTTTCTTCATAAAAAAGATGAACTTTCCTATAAACACCATATTCATAAGGAGTTATATAAAGGGCACTGTTATAAAAATTATTTTTGTATTTTTCAGGGAAACCAATAACATAGGAGCACTTTTTCCTTTTTGAAATATCTTTAAAAATCTTAAAAAATTTTCCATCAGGTATTTCTTCACATACTTTTAAAATTTCCTCTTTACTTTTAAAAAAATATCCTGAAATCGCAAGTTCAGGCATAACTATCAAATCAGGATTTTCTTTTTCTATAAAAGAAATTATTCTTTCAATATTTTCTTCTTTTTTTAAAAGTAAAGGGTTAAATTGAAGAATCCCGGTATATATTTTGCTCATTTAAATTTCTTCAAGATATTCTAAAAATTTTTCCATTCCCTCTTTAATTTTTTCTTCATTCTGTGTAAGAGAAAATCTTAAATATCCTTCTCCATATTTTCCGTATCCTGCTCCTGGTCCTATCATAACTCCTTTTTTATCAATTAGATTAGAGACAAGTTTCATTGAATTTTTCTCTTTTAAATTTATTTCAGTCCATACATAAATTGTTGAATCAGAATCATAATATTTCCATCCAATTTTATCAAGATAATTTTTTAAAATCTTTCTTCTTTTTTTATATTTCTCTCTTAATTTTGGAACAAACTCATCGTATATTTCTAATGCCTTTATACCTGCCTTTTGTATTGGGATAAAAACTCCTGAATCTGTATTTGTTTTAATTATAGATAATGAATGAAGTATTTCTTTATTACCACATACCCATCCAATTCTAAATCCCTGCATATTGAATGTTTTTGAGAAGGAGTGTAATTCAACTGCTATTTCTTTCGCTTCATCTATTTGTAAGATTGAAGGAGGTGCTTTTTCTTCGTATATTTCAGAATAAGCATTATCATGAATTAAATAAATTTTCCATTTTAAACAAAAATCAATAACTTCTTTAAAAAAATTAATATCTGCCTTTTTTGAAGTTGGATTATTGGGATAATTCAAAATTAAAACCCTTGATTTGTTTAAAATATCTTTTTTTATGAAATCTAAATCTGGTAAAAAATCATTTTCTTTTAAAATTGGAACATCAACAGGGATTGATTCAGCAAAAATTGCAGATGTTTTGTATGTAGGATAAGAAGGGTCAGGAATTAATGAATAATCTCCCTTATCACATAATGAAAGAAAAAGATGGGTTATTCCTTCTTTTGCTCCTATTAAAACCATGATTTCTTTCTCTGGATCTAAATTAACGTTAAATCTCTTTTTCATCCATTCAGAAATTTTTTCTCTTAAGGAAATCATTCCCCAATAAGAGGGATATTTATGGAATTCTTTGTCCTTTAAAGATTTTTTTAATTCTTCAATAACTTCTTTAGGAGGTAAAAGATCAGGGTCTCCATGAGCAAGATTTATTATATTAAGTCCTTTATCTTTTGCTTTTTTTATTGCCTTATCCATTTCTGCATACAAATAAGGTGGTATACCCTTTATTCTTTGAGGAAATTCCATTTATCCTCCTTTAAATAAATTTTTTAAAATTTCAAAAGTTTTTAAAGCATCTTCTTTTTCAACAAAAATCATAATATCTGTATGAACTGTTAAAATTTCCCATATATTTATTCCTTCTTTTGCAATTGGTGT
>JBDRZD010000069.1:0-6811 GCA_039803745.1 Caldifarciminota bacterium | reverse complement strand
GCGCTCAATCTCTGCCAGGACCTCAGCGATCCGTGCCGTATCGCGCCTGTTGTGCCGGTAGTGTCTGATGAGCTCGGCGGCGAGTTGGTTCAGACGCGACTCTAATTCGCTCATGTCATCCCCCTCTGTTGCCGCCTCCGCACACGCTCCTCAAGGTAGGCCTTGAGCCAGGCCGCGGCCTCGGCTTGGTAGGCGCGCCGCACCCGTGGAGGGACCGGCGCCGACCAGGACACACCCCGCGCAGGCCAGTCCAAACGGCCTGCTAGGAGCTTGGCGAGATGCTCCAAGTCCTCCGCTTGCTCCCGCGGCAGCGCCTCCGGCCAGGCTAGGTCCCGCAGGACTGCCCGGAGTAGCTCCCCGGCGCCGACCTCGTTCTCGGCCTGGCGGGCCAGGGACCGCACGCGTTCGTGGGCCCTGTAGGCGGCCTCTTCGGCCTGCAACACGGGCTCCGCGATCTCCGCGATCCGCGCGCGGGCCTCGGTGATGCGGGCCGCGAGGGCCTCCAGGGCCTTGCGGTACTCCCGGGCCGCCGCGGGAAGCTCGCGCTCCGCCTCCGCCTTCCTCCGCGCCCGTTCCTCGGCCTCCTGGGCCTTGCGGCGGGCTTCCTCGGCCTCCGCCTCCGCCAGGGCCTTCTCCCGGGCCTCGACCTCAGCCCGGAGCTTTTTCACCCGCTCCTCCGCAGCCCGGAGTTTTTCCGCGGCCTCCGGGTCCACGGCCGCGGCGAGGCCGTAGCGCTTGCGGAGGGCCTCAAGCTGAGCCTCGGCCTCTTTTAGCGCGGCCTGGGCGTCCGCAAGTTGTAATTTCAGACTGGTCTTGTCCGGCATTCAGCTCACCTCCCTCATAGGCGATGATGTTTTTGGCAATAAAACCAGCGATTTCAGGCTCCCTCACGGCGTCAACGAAGAGGTGGACGGCGTGGCGGATTAGCGCACTTCTCCCTATGCCCCAACGGGCCCCGAGCTCCTCCAGGGCGGCCAGGTCCTCCGGGAAGACCCGCGCCGCGACCAAAGGCAATTTCGCCTCCCTTTTCTCCCGCGTCTCTTGCCGTCTCATATCGCCTGAGTATACAGTAAGAGTGAACCCCTGGTGCAACGCCATAAAAAGGGGGGGTTGTTGCACCTCCACCCCCTCCGGCCAGGGAAACCGCGTTCCCAACGGCGTTCCGCGGTGTTAACGGTCGGGTATGATGGCCACGATGGCTACGCGCACGGTTGGGACACGGATCACGGAGGCCGACCACGCGCGGCTCCGGGAAGTCGCCGCGGCCCTAGGGAAGTCCCCGGCGGCGGTCCTCCGGGAGGCCCTCGCCCTCTACGTGGAAACGGCTCTCCCCCTAGCCCTCCTTGCGCGGCGCGGGGGTGAAACACAAGGAGGACATTGTGGGCCCAAAAATACGTCAACTCGATCTCGCGCGCCTGGGCGATCCTAAATACGTTCGGGTCCGCCTCATCCAACTCCGCCGCGCTCGGGAGGCCGCCCTCCGGCGCCTCCGACAAATCGAGGACCTTATTGTGGCCCTTGAGGAGGAGGCCTGGCGGCTAGCGGGCCGGGCCAGGCTCAGCGACAGGCTCGGCGGCGAGGATGACGGGCGCGAGGCCCATTAGAACGAGCCCCGTGGCCCCCTTGCGCACGACGGCGAGGGCCGCGTCCCGGGCCCGATCCACGAGCACCGTCTCGGTGCGGATCGCGTCCGGCGGAATCGCAATTTCGCGAAAAACCTCAAAAACTCCGGCAACCCTTACAGGGCCCTGCTCCGAGGGCCCAGTCCAGACGAAAAGGACGATATGAAGGGGCCTTTCGACGATATCCCCAGCGATTTCCCATACCTCTACGCGGTTTTCGTGCGCGGCCCAGAGTTGTTGCAGGCGGCGGCGGATGTCCCGGTCCAGGATGCGGTCGCCGATGATGGGCGCGCGCCAGTTACTGATCAGTCCCTCGCTCACGGCGCCCCTCCGCGAAGGCTCGCGTGGGGACCTTCAAATGTGCTAAGAGCTCCGCCCGGGGAATTCGCCATTGCCGCCCGATGCGCACCCCGGGCAGCCCTCCTTCCTTTAACAGCCGCTGAACCGTGCGGGTGCTCACCCGGAGGAGCTCCGCGACCTCCTCTACGGTCAGGAATTCGGGTTCATGCATGCCGCCCTCCGCAACAACCGATGGACAGAGCCCGGGTGCCACGCCTTCCCGCGTGGCCGGAGGCCACGGGCCTCCAACTCATGGCATATGGCCCTAATCGAGTACCCCCGCGCCCGGAGCTCCTGGGCCACAGCCAGGGCCTCAAGCTCCTCCGGATCGGGGACGAGCCGCTTTCCCTCCCGCCGAAAGCCGAACGGCTCGTGGTTCCAGACCTCACCGTTGCGCCTTTTGAAGTCCAGGACAGTTTTTGTTCGCTCACGAATAAGAGCCCGCTCCATTTCCGCCACGCCCGCGAGGATCAGGAGGACGAATTGCCCCAAGGCCGTGCGCGTGTTAATCGAGGCTCCGCCCTGATCCACGAAGTGGAGGGCGATCCCCTGGCTGTCCCAGGCCCGGATCGTGGCAAGGGCGTCCAATGCGTCTCGAAAAAGTCTGTCGAGCTTGATGGCCACCACGTGCGCCGCTTCTCCGCGGGCCAGGGCCGCGACGAGCTCCTTCCCCGCGGGCCGCTCCGCGAGGGGGACGGAGGCGCTCACGCCCTCGTCCACGAAGATGCGGGCGAGGGTAAGACCAGCGAGGGCGGCGTAGGCGCGGATCCGCTCCTCTTGGGCGGGGATGGAGGCCCCGGCGAGGGCTTGCTCCTCAGAACTCACGCGGCAGTAACCGAAAGCAGTACAACCAAGCGCCATTTCCTTCCTTTCACCCCCTAAATACGACATTTGCGCCAAGGCGTCAATATGGCGACATGGGCGTCGCCGCAGGACCGTGCGGCGACGGGGAAAAACACGGACGGGAACGAAACGGAGCCTCACCCCAATTCAAAGGCCCTCTTTCGCCCTCCGCCCCAGGCCCCAGGGGTTGGACCGTGCCCCCCTGGCCGGAGGGGAATGGCGGCCGTTTTAGGGGCCTCCGGAGGGCACCTGGCCCACGGCCACCCAGGCCGGGGTCACCGCGAGCCCGGCCCAGGGTGGCCCAGGGTGGGCCCGCTAGGCGGCAAAAAGAGGGGGCCGGCGGAAGCGGCCGACCCCCGCCCTTCGACATCCGCACGCGCTCAGTCCGCCACAGGCTCCTCGGCCAGAACGGCGATCTGGTCGGAGGAGGAGACCCCAAGCCAAAAAGTTTGCTCCGCCGTCCCCGGCCGGATGACGCCCCGGACGCGGACCAGGCGGCCCGCCCACGCCCCCGGCTCCTCCGGAAGCCCAAGCGCCGCCGGGCTTTGAGCGAACCAAACGGACAGGCAGCCGGGCTCCGGCCACTTGGCAAACAATGTGAGAACGAGTTTTTCGCGGACAACGGCCGCGTCCAGCACGCGCCCGGTTAGCTCGGCCTCCCTGTCAACAAGAGCCGCCAGGGTTTCAAGGCGGTGCGCTAGCAGGGCCTCCCGCAGGACTTTTTGCGCGCTCTTCCGCGGCATCCCTCACCCCCTAACCTAGCCCGCCTGTGGGGAGGTTCGGCGGATTGAGAATAAGCTCCCGCAGCTTAAACAGCCGCCGCGTAAGCCCCTCCAAAGGCTCCTCCGGCACGACCTCCTCCCCCCGCGCGGCCGTGGGCCGAGACTCCTCCGGCACCGGTGCGGGCGGCGAGGCCTCCCCCGCCGGGAGCCTCGCAAGGATGAGCTCCCGACGTGCTTCCCAGAAAGCGGCTCGGCACTCGACATCTACGGGCTCCCGGCCCGGAGGAGCCCAGGCCGCGCGGGCCTCGACCTCCACGCGCTCGGTAACCGTGAGGACCCGGCGGCCCTCCGCCTCCTCGCACCAACCGGCTGCGCCAGACACCCGCACCCGCGCGGCCTCCGTCTGGGCCTCCAGCTCCCAGACGACGCGCTCCAACCGCACCCGCAGGCCCTCGATCTCCGTCCGCGCGTCCTCGCGGGCCTCATCCACTAGGTCGCCCATGAGGCGCTGTGCCACGACGTACCGCACCCGGCCCTCCTTGCGCCCCACCTCCCGCGCCATGCTGGGGAGTCGCGCCCGCAGAAGCTCCTCGAGGCGCTCGGCCTCGGCTACGTTCGGCCTCACCCGCTCCCACTCCCGCCAGAGGGCCACCGCCAGGGCATGGCCTCCCTGTACCCGACACACCGCGAGGAGACGGCGGCGTACGGGCTCCCCCGCGGGCTCCTTGGCCTGGGCCAGTTGCTGACTGAGGAGGTTCCTCTCCGCCTCTAGCTGAGCCAGCGAAACAGGGGACGCGGCCTCGGCCGCGTCTTTAGAGAGATCTCTTTCTTTTTCTCTTTCTAAAGACGCCCCACAGCCGACAGCGGATTCGTCCAGACCAGAACGGCATTCCGGCCCATCCTCGCGCCCGCCTTTGACTGACATGGATGTACCATCCGAGTGACATAGATGTACCAATGGCCGAATAAATGCCGTTGGATTCCGCATTAGGGCCTCGTAGGCCTCCGGAGTGAGCGTCCAGGCCGTGTTTTCCCTGCGCTCAACCCCCGCCCGGCAAAAGCCCGCGGCCTTGAGGAGCTTGAGAAGGCGCCAAATGTGCCGTGGACTTAGGCCGAACCGCTCCGCGAGTTCATTCGCCGTCCCCGGCCGGTTCCAAAGGGCGAGCACCACCACTTTTAGCGCTGGCGGGAGCCGTTTGTCCGCTAACAAGACGCGGGGAGCCCGCGCCCATGGCCCCTCCGGCCACCTGGCCTCCACCACAAAGGTCCGGCCGTTGGCCTGGACCCGGATACCGGGGACGTCCAGCGCCCGGAGGATGCGAGCCACGGTCCGCCGGTCCAGTCCAACCCGGAGGGCGAGCCTCCGGACGGAAATACAGGCCATCCCACCCTTTGGGATGAATGACCGAAGGCCTGCGATAACCAGGACCTGCGCAGGATCTCCGCGCAGAAAGTCCAAGGGAATTTGAACAAATGTCGCTTGCTTGCGCTGAGCGGAGGTAGTACATTCACATTGCATTTGGGTCTCCGGCGCGCAGCCTTTTGGTGGTTTTTGGGGGCGGGCTGCGCGCGCTTCTTTTTCACCTCCCCTCACCTTCCGCCCCCAAGGCCCGGAGGGCCTCCTCCAGGGCCTCCCTTGCGCGCAGGGCCTCATGATAGGCCTCCGCGCGCCGCCTGTACTCCTCCCAATCGCTGAACGGGCGTCCTAGAGCCCGGTATGCCGCCAACTCGCGCCCGCGGGCCTCGCCCCAGGCGAGCTCCAGCTCCCGCCGCCGGATCTCCTCCGGCGTGGGCTCCGAGCGCGGAAGGAGGGCCTCCAAGCGCTCAATCTCTGCCAGGACCTCAGCGATCCGTGCCGTATCGCGCCTGTTGTGCCGGTAGTGTCTGATGAGCTCGGCGGCGAGTTGGTTCAGACGCGACTCTAATTCGCTCATGTCATCCCCCTCTGTTGCCGCCTCCGCACACGCTCCTCAAGGTAGGCCTTGAGCCAGGCCGCGGCCTCGGCTTGGTAGGCGCGCCGCACCCGTGGAGGGACCGGCGCCGACCAGGACACACCCCGCGCAGGCCAGTCCAAACGGCCTGCTAGGAGCTTGGCGAGATGCTCCAAGTCCTCCGCTTGCTCCCGCGGCAGCGCCTCCGGCCAGGCTAGGTCCCGCAGGACTGCCCGGAGTAGCTCCCCGGCGCCGACCTCGTTCTCGGCCTGGCGGGCCAGGGACCGCACGCGTTCGTGGGCCCTGTAGGCGGCCTCTTCGGCCTGCAACACGGGCTCCGCGATCTCCGCGATCCGCGCGCGGGCCTCGGTGATGCGGGCCGCGAGGGCCTCCAGGGCCTTGCGGTACTCCCGGGCCGCCGCGGGAAGCTCGCGCTCCGCCTCCGCCTTCCTCCGCGCCCGTTCCTCGGCCTCCTGGGCCTTGCGGCGGGCTTCCTCGGCCTCCGCCTCCGCCAGGGCCTTCTCCCGGGCCTCGACCTCAGCCCGGAGCTTTTTCACCCGCTCCTCCGCAGCCCGGAGTTTTTCCGCGGCCTCCGGGTCCACGGCCGCGGCGAGGCCGTAGCGCTTGCGGAGGGCCTCAAGCTGAGCCTCGGCCTCTTTTAGCGCGGCCTGGGCGTCCGCAAGTTGTAATTTCAGACTGGTCTTGTCCGGCATTCAGCTCACCTCCCTCATAGGCGATGATGTTTTTGGCAATAAAACCAGCGATTTCAGGCTCCCTCACGGCGTCAACGAAGAGGTGGACGGCGTGGCGGATTAGCGCACTTCTCCCTATGCCCCAACGGGCCCCGAGCTCCTCCAGGGCGGCCAGGTCCTCCGGGAAGACCCGCGCCGCGACCAAAGGCAATTTCGCCTCCCTTTTCTCCCGCGTCTCTTGCCGTCTCATATCGCCTGAGTATACAGTAAGAGTGAACCCCTGGTGCAACGCCATAAAAAGGGGGGGTTGTTGCACCTCCACCCCCTCCGGCCAGGGAAACCGCGTTCCCAACGGCGTTCCGCGGTGTTAACGGTCGGGTATGATGGCCACGATGGCTACGCGCACGGTTGGGACACGGATCACGGAGGCCGACCACGCGCGGCTCCGGGAAGTCGCCGCGGCCCTAGGGAAGTCCCCGGCGGCGGTCCTCCGGGAGGCCCTCGCCCTCTACGTGGAAACGGCTCTCCCCCTAGCCCTCCTTGCGCGGCGCGGGGGTGAAACACAAGGAGGACATTGTGGGCCCAAAAATACGTCAACTCGATCTCGCGCGCCTGGGCGATCCTAAATACGTTCGGGTCCGCCTCATCCAACTCCGCCGCGC
>JBDRZD010000068.1:0-6879 GCA_039803745.1 Caldifarciminota bacterium | reverse complement strand
AATTAAATATTTTTTTAAAACAACACTTGCTATTATATATCTCATTATCTCTGCTGTTCCTGCTCCTATATCCATTAACTTTGCATCCCTTAAATACCTTTCAACAGGATATTCCTTTGTATATCCATATCCACCAAGTATCTGAATTGCATCTAAAGAAATTTTAACACCGAGTTCTCCTAATAAAAGTTTAATGCTTGCACTCTCTATTCTATTATCTTTATTAAAATCATAATTCTTTGCAAGAAAATAAAGATATGTTCTTAAAACTTCAAGGTTTGCTGAGTTATCTGCTATCTTTTGCTGAATCATCTCAAACTCACCAATAGGCTTTCCAAACTGCTTTCTTTCCCTTGAATGTTTTATCTGCCATTCAAGAGCAGATATTGCAATACCTGATGAAATTGCAGCAATTGTTATTCTCTCTATTTCAAAGCATTTAACCAGAATATTAAAACCTTTATCTTTTTCCCCTAAAATATTTTCTTTTGGGCATGGTGAATTATCAAAGAAAAGGCTTGCTGTAGGGGAACCCCTCATCCCGAGTTTTTCAAACTTTTTACTTACAGAGAATCCAGGAGAATTTGTTTCATAAATGAATGCAGATATTCCTTCCCTTTCTTTTTCCGGTGAAGTTTTTGCATAAAGGATTAAAACATCTGCTATTTCACCATTAGTTATAAATATCTTACTTCCATTTATTAAAAATCTATCACCTTCTTCCCTTGCAACTGTTTTTATACCTGCTGCATCAGAACCTGCATCAGGCTCTGTTATTGCAAGCCCTCCTATTATTTCACCCTTTGCAAGTTTTGGTAAATATTTTTCCTTTTGATTTTTATTTCCAAACCTATAAATTGGATGGGCACATAAGATTGAATGGGCAAGAAGGGAAAGGGCAAGAGAAGGGCTTTCTCTTGAAATTTCTTCAAGAACAATAACTGCTGAAAGCACATCATCCCCTAAACCTCCATATTCTTCAGGAATCATTATACCAGTAAATCCGAGAAGAGCCATCTCTTTAAACAAATCTTTTGGGAATTCATCATTTTCATCAATTTCTTTTGCACGAGGAGCAACTTTTTCTTTAACAAATTTTCTTACTGCCTCCCTTAATATTCTATGTTCTTCATTTTCAATTTCTTTTAAAAGATTAAAAATCATTTTTTAATATTAAAGGATAAAAATTCATAAAATCAAAAAATTATGATGGTTCAAGAAATATAACAAGTTTTTCTTCATCAATTTTTGCTCCTTTTGCCTTATAATTCATCAAATTTCTTGGAAGATAAAGATATTTTCTGAAATTGCCAATAGTAATTACAATCTCTTCAAGATTTTGAATTATTTCAACTTTCCCTTTAGGAACATTTTTTAATTTAAAAATTATCTCGTATCCCTTTTCTTTCTTTTTAAATTCAAATGGAATATCTTTATAAAATATTTGTGATGGATCTTTATCATTATAAATATTTTGAGCAAATTTTAAAAGTTTCTCATAGCCAATCACCTCTTCTTTATAAAAATCTATTTTAAAAACTGGAATAGGATAAAAAAATTCCTCAAGTTTTTGAATATATTCCTTTTGAACCTTTATAAGTTCATTAAAATTTTTATCTTTTATAATCCTATTTATTAAAACAGCATCAACAGGATAACCAAAAAGGTGAAGATATGTAAATGCTCTCTGTGTTTCTTTTAACACCATTTTTTCGGGATTTGTAACAATTCTTATACTTGAAATTTGAGGGTCTTGCATTATCTTATGCAATGAATAAAGGGAATCAAAAAGCCTCTGGGCATCATCATAAGTCTCTTCTTCTGGCAATGGAAAATCTGTTATTTTTTTTAATGCAGGACGAACGGTTTTAACAATTTTCCTTTGTATTGGAAATATTTTTCTAAACCACCATTCGGCAATCTCTGGTAAGGATAAAAATCTTAAAGTTTCTCCTGTTGGTGCTGAATCAAGTATTATAACATCATATTCTTTATTTCTAAAATGAAAATCAACCCATAGAAATCCTGCAATTTCTTCCATTCCAGGTAAAATTGACATCTCCTCTGCTATTATTTCATCCAATCCTCTCCATTCAAATAAAGCCTTTAAATAATCCTTTAATGCCTTCCAGTGTTTTTGAACAGAGTAATATACATCAATTTCCTGTGCATATAGATTATTTTTAATCTTTGTTGGTTCTGGACCAATTTCCTTTTCCAAAACATCACTCAAAGAATGGGCAGGATCTATTGAAATTACAAGTGTTTTTAATTTTTTTTCTGAAAGGAAAACCCCTGTTGCTGCTGCAATTGTTGTTTTCCCAACACCTCCTTTACCTGTAAAAAGTATTATTCTCATTAAACTATTTTTTCTGTTGTTTCCCTTAATCTATGAGATAAAACTCTTGTAATTTCCCTTAGAATAATACATGCAATTTTTGGATTATTTTCCATTATTTCATCAAAGGCTCTCTTTGTAAAAAGCAAAAGTTCGGTATCCTCTTCTGCCTTACATGTTGCAGACCTTTCACTTTCTTCAATTAAAGCCATTTCACCAATAAAATCACCCTCTGAAAGAATTGCCATTATCCTTTCTTTCCCCTCACTATCTTTCTTTATTACAGAAACTTTCCCCGACTTTATTATATAAAGTATTTTACCCTTATCACCTTCAAAAAATATTATTCTTCCTTTTTTAAATTCCCTTAAATTTATATAATTTGAAAGATAATCAATTGCATCATCTGGAAGATCTTTAAAAATTTTACTATTCTTTAATGCTCTCTTGATCTCTTCCATAATATAATAATTCCTGAAATAATTATAAATATTGCTATAATCTGAGCAACACTTAAAAATTTTATAAAACTTCTTGTTGTCATCCTTAGAAATTCAATCAAAAATCTTTCCAAGCCTGAAAGTAAAAGATAAAGACCAAATAATTTTCCCTCTTTTAGTTTATCCTTTAATTTAAAAAGAATTAGAAAAACAATAAACATTGTTATTACTTCAAAAATCTGTGTTGGCCATACTTTTAAAAGGGCATCATCTGGAATTTCTTCAGGAATATTTATTATATCTCCAAAATTTTCTCTTAAGGAGCCTGCATATGTTGGAGGGGAACCCTTTGGAAAGGCAATTCCAAGAAATGAATTTGTTGGTCTTCCATAATCATCCCCAACAAGAAAACAACCAATCCTTCCAATTGAATAACCTATTGCAAGGGAAGGTGAAAAAATATCACCAACTTTTAAAATTTTAATCTTTTTAATTCTTAAATATATTATTACACAAAAGAGGGCACCTAAAAACCCACCGTAATAGGTGAATCCACCTCTTGAAAATAGAATTTCAAATGGACTTTTTACTATTTCTTTAAAGGAATAATTTTCAAAAACAAAAAGGAATTTTGAACCAATTATTGCTGAAATTAAAGCAATTATAAAAATATTGTTAAAATCTCTTATATCCAGATTTTTTCTTTTCCATTCTTTTTCAGCAATAATTGTTGCAACTAAAAAGGCAATTGCAACCATAACTCCATATGAAGATATGACAAAATTTCCTATTCTTAAAATTTCAGGATACATTTTCTTTTTTATATTTTAAAGATGCCTTAACAAATTCTCTAAAAATTGGATGTGCTTTTAAAGGTCTTGATAAAAACTCTGGGTGAAATTGAACACCTATAAAAAATGGATGATCTTTAATCTCAACTATTTCAGCAAGGTATCCATCAGGTGACTCACCACTTATTATAAGTCCATTTTTTTCAAGTATTTCTCTATATTCTGGATTTAATTCATATCTATGTCTATGTCTTTCATAAATTAGTTCTTTCTTATAAAGAGAATAGGCAAGCGTTCCCTTTTTTATCTTGCAGGGATATGCCCCTTTCCTTAAAGTCCCACCATAATATCTTATCCCTTCTTTTTCAGGAAGTATTTTAACAACAGGGTGCTCTGTATCTGGATCAAATTCTGTTGAATTTGCCATATTTAATTTACATACATTTCTTGAAAATTCAATCACTGCAAGTTGCATACCAAGACATATTCCAAAAAAGGGAATTTTCCTTTCCCTTGCATAGTTTATAACCTTTATTTTGCCTTCAACTCCTCTTTTTCCAAAACCTCCGGGAACAAGTATTCCATGAATATCTTTTAAAGCACCTTCAACATCTTCACCCTCTTCAAACCTTTCAGTATCAATAAATTTTAGATTAACTCTTGCATCATTTTCATATCCTGAATGAACAAATGCTTCAATTATACTTTTATATGAATCCTTTAAATTTGTATATTTACCGCATATTGCAATATTAACCTCCTCTTTTGGATTTATTATACCATTCACAAATTTTTCCCAGTCAGAAAGGTTTGGTAAAGGAGCATATATTTTTAAATAAGAAAGTATTTTAGAATCAAGTTCCTGCTGATGGAAAATAATTGGAACTTCATAAACACTCTCTTTAACATCCCTTGCCTCAATAACCCTTTCATGGGGTAAATTTGCAAAAAGACCTATCTTATACCTTGCTTCCCTTGACAAAGGTCTATCAACCCTGCAAAGTAAAAAATCTGGCTGTATACCTATTTCCCTCAATTTTTGAACAGAATGCTGGGTTGGTTTTGTCTTTAATTCTCCTGCTGTGGGAATAAAAGGAACAAGTGTTAAATGGATTGCACAGGTATTATCAAAACCTTCTTCAAGGCGAAGTTGTCTTATCGCCTCTAAAAATGGTAAGGATTCAATATCTCCAACAGTTCCACCAACTTCAACTATTACAATATCTGCACCATATACTTCACCTACTTCTCTTATCTTTGACTTGATTTCATCAGTAATATGGGGAACAACCTGAACTGTTGCACCAAGATAATCACCCCTTCTTTCCTTTTCAATAACACTTCCATAAATCTGACCTGTGGTAACATTGTTTATTTGAGAAAGATTCTCATCTATAAATCTCTCATAGTGTCCGAGATCTAAATCAGTTTCTGCACCATCATCAGTAACAAAGACTTCTCCATGCTGAAAGGGATTCATTGTCCCTGGATCAACATTTATATAAGGGTCAAGTTTTTGGATTGTTACTTTTAACCCCCTCTTTTTTAAAAGAAAACCTATTGAAGCAGTTGCAACTCCCTTACCAAGAGAAGAAACAACACCTCCTGTAACGAATATATATTTTCTCCTTTTCATATCCCAAAATATTTTTTTAAAATTAATTTTGCCTTTTCTTTATTAATATCTTTACCCTTTATAAAAATTTTGCCATCTTTAAAAAACATTATATCAAAAGTATCCTTTCTAAATCTCAAAAAATATGGTTTTAATATACATTCACCAAAATCCTTTAATCTTTTTTCAAGTTTTTCAATATCTATGTTTTTGTCAATTTTAAAATTTAATGTTCCACCACCACATAGTGCTTGGGCATTAAAACCCTCTTTACCTTTTAAAAATGGGAAAACTTTTTTAGAACAAACAGGGCAATTCTCCTTTTTTTCAAATTCAAAATATTTGAAATCAAAATTATTTAAATCAAAATAAAATATCTTATTTTCAGGAACTTCTTTATTTAAAAGATATTTTATTGCAAGGTTTATTTCAAAACCAGCAACTAAATTAATTATAGAAGGATGAACACCCATAATTTCGCATGTCTCCATATAGCCTCTTGGCACTTTTGGCAAAAAACATCTATAACAGGCAGTTTTATCAGGAACAAATATTGCTGCCTCACCCCTTTCTTCTATAACAGCACCATGAACCCATGGAATATTCTCTTTATAAGAAACTTCGTTTATCAAAAATCTTGTATCAAAATTATCAGAGGCATCTATTATTATATCATTTCCTTTTATAAAATCTAATGCATTGTCAGGATTAAATTCTTCATGAATTGCGTTTATTTTTACTTCCTTATTTATCCTCTCACATTTTTCCTTTAAAGCAAAAACCTTTGGTTTTCCCTCTTTTAAATCTTCAAGTTCATAATTCTGTGTTGATAAATTCTCTTCTTCAACAATATCATAATCTATAATACTTATTTCTTTAAAGCCAAGCCTTGCTAAAGAAATTAAAATATTTGAGCCTAATGAACCTGCCCCAATTATAATAATTTTTTTTTCTCTTAATTTTTCAAAATTTTCTTCCCCTATATATTTTAAACTATAGAATCTTTTATAAAAATTCATTATCTAACAAGAAAAACAGGAACTTTTAAGACAGGACAATTGTTTAAATAAAATATGCAGAAATATTTACCTGGTTTTAAAATATCAAATTCCGGCTTCCATTCAATTAAATAATCATTATCCTTTTGCATCCATTTTGCTTTCTCTAAATCACATATCTTTTGACCCATTTCATTAAAAATGCTTGCTGAAACAAAACCATCTTCATAAGGAGAAACTATAAAATATGCATACTCCCCTTTTCTGATTATTGTTTTACTCATCCTCATCTTAAGGATATAAAATTCCTCAGGAGGATAAATCTTTTCAAGCACACCTTTCGGTATAATATCCATATCCCATTTCCCATCAATATTTGCATCAACGAGTAATTTATAAACAGGAATTATTGTCTGATATTCTCTTTTTTCTGGAAAATAAAATATACTATCAGATTTTTTAACTCTTACTGAAAAATAAATATAAACTGTTGTTTCAGGAAAGAAATTTTTTGGAATTTTAAAAAAATTATCCTTTACAAGTATAGAATCGGTTAAAAGTGGGATAAGAATTGAGTCCTTTATCAAAAATTTTTTGCCATCAGAATAAATTATAAGATGAATTGGTTTAACAAAAACATATTCATTTTCAAGTTTAATATTTTTAACACCATAAAATCCGTTACCTATAAAAAGGG
>JBDRZD010000067.1:0-7119 GCA_039803745.1 Caldifarciminota bacterium | reverse complement strand
CTCCTTTCCTTTAAAAATTAAAAAATAAAATTTTATCACAGAGTATTTTATAATAAAGTATTTAAATAAAAATTTTCAATAATTACTCCAGTATTCCCTATCCAGTGCTCTGTATTGAATTGCCTCTGCAATATGATGGGGTTTTATTTCTTCACTTTCCTCTAAATCTGCTATTGTTCTTGATAGTTTTAAAATTCTTGTATATGCTCTTGCTGAAAAGTTCATTTTCTCCATTGCATCCTTTAAAAGATTTTCTCCTTCCTCTGAAATATTTATATATTTTTTAAGGTGTTTTTGTTTCATATGGGCATTGAAGTAAATTCCCTTTTCATTTTTAAATCTTTCAAGTTGTATTTTTCTTGCCCTTTCCACCCTTTCCCTTATTTTTTCAGAAGGTTCTCCTTCTTTTTTAGATGAAATTTCAGAGTATGAAATTGGTGGTAATTCAATATGAATGTCAATCCTGTCTAAAAGTGGTCCTGAAATTTTTGAAAGGTATTTTCTTATTTGCCCTTGTGTGCATGTGCATTCCTTTTCAGGATGTGTTAAATAACCACATGGACATGGATTCATTGATGCAAGAAGGATAAATCTTGCAGGGAATATTAAAGAAGCCCTTGCCCTTCCTATTGAAACAAAACCATCTTCAAGTGGTTGTCTTAAAACTTCAAGAGCATTTCTTGAAAATTCAGTAAATTCATCAAGGAATAAAACACCGTTATGGGCAAGGGAAACTTCACCGGGCTTTGGAATATGTCCACCACCTATAAGACCAATATCAGATATTGTGTGATGGGGTGCCCTGAATGGTCTTGTTGTTATAATAGGTTTATCAGGCGGAAGCCTGCCTGCAACAGAATGAATCTTTGTTGTTTCAAGTGCCTCTTCAACTGTCATCTTTGGTAAAATTGTTGGGAATCTCCTTGCAAGCATTGTTTTTCCCGCACCTGGTGGCCCTATGAATAAAACATTATGTCCACCACTTGCAGCAACTTCAAGTGCCCTTTTCGCAGTGACTTGTCCCTTTACTTCTGAGAAATCAACATCATAGATTGATAATTCAGAAAATAATTTTTCTTTATCAAATTTAAATTTTTCAATTCTTATTTCACCCTTTATAAATTTCACTGCCTCAAGAAGGGAATTAACAGGATAAACATTAAGTTCTTCAACAATACTTGCCTCCTTTGCATTATCATAAGGTAATATAACATCTTTAAATCCTTTTTCCTTTAATAAAATTACTATAGGTAATACACCTTTTACAGCCCTTAATTTACCATCAAGGGAAAGCTCACCCAAAAATATTTTATCCTTTAAAGCTTTTGATTCAAAATAACCTGAAGCAGATAGAATTCCAAGTGCAATTGGCAGGTCAAGTCCTGTTCCCTCCTTTCTTAAATCAGCAGGTGCGAGATTTATTGTAATCTTTTTAAAGGGTAAAGCAAATCCAGAATTCCTTATAGCAGTTAATACCCTTTCTTTACTTTCCTTAACCATTGTTTCAGGTAATCCAACTAAAGAAAAAGATGGTATGCCCTTTGAGAGATCAACTTCCACATCAACTAAAATTCCTTCAATTCCTATATATGTTGCAGATTTTAGTTTTGCAAGCATTTATTCCTCCATGAAGGCATTTTCAAAATGTTCAAGTTCAATTTCCTCATCTTTTAAATTTATTGAAATTACATCAAACCTTACATCCTTTTTACCATATAGATTTTTTGATTCAAGATAAAACTTCGCTGTCTCTATTATTCTTTTTTGCTTCTCCAAATTAACTGTTTCATATCCCTTTATATCTTCACTTTCCTTTCCCCTTACTTCAATAAAGATAATCTTGTTATCCCTTTCTGCAATTATATCAATCTCTCCTTTTTTCCATAAAAAATTTCTATCTATTATTTTATACTTTTTTCTTTTTAAATATTCTTCTGCTATTTGCTGAAAAAATTTACCCTTTTCCTTTTTATTCATTTTATTTCAATTATCCTCTCTTCATTTTTTTCAATATCAATGATTAAAAATGTTGAGTTCCCTGTTAAATAACCGCATAATTCCCCTGGATTTAAAATATTAAATTTTTCCTTTTTAATATAAACTCTATGGGTATGACCAAATAAAATATATTCAACATTAAATTCTATTTTTTCAAAATCAGGAAGAGAGTGAAATAGCAAGAATTTTTTATTTTTTATTTCAAAAAATTTTGGTGGTTCATAGATTTCCCAGTTATAAACATCAAATATTTTTGATAAAAGAATCTTATCACCGTCATTGTTTCCAAAAATGCCAATCAATTTTCCATTATAAATTTCCCTTATCTTTCTTATTGTAAAAGGTGCGATATAATCACCAAGATGGATTACAAAATCTATTTTTTCTTCATTTATCTTTTTAAATGCTTCTTCAACTTTTGGAAGATTATCATGGGAATCTGAAACAATTGCTATTTTCATCTTTTATATTTTTCAATTATTCTTCTCAAATCAGGTGGAATTTTTAAGGGTTTTAAATTTTTATCGGTACAGCAATGTCTTGTATAACCTTCTGCAACAACTTTTCCATCTTTTATAATCTCATACTCAAATTTAAACGAACTATTCTTTACTTCTTTTATCCAGCAATTTACAGTTATCTCATCTTCATAAAAGATTGGAGATTTATATTTACAATAGGCTTCAACAACAGGGATATAAATTCCTTCTCTTTCAAATTCCCCATAGGATTTTCCTTCACTCTTTAAAAGTGCTGTTCTTGCTGCTTCAAAATATATAAAATAGTTTGCATAATAAACAACACCCATCTGATCTGTCTCAGAATATCTAACAAAGGTTTTAAATTGAAACATTAAATGTTGAATCCAAATCTCCTCAAAGCCTCTTTCCCTTCCTCTGTAATTTTATCAGGTGACCATGGAGGATTGAAGGTAAATTCTACTTGGCAATCATCAATCCCCTCAATTTCTTTAACTTTTTTTTCAACTTCCTGCTTTATAAAATGATAAATCGGGCAACCAGGTGCTGTTAAGGTCATAAGAATATGAGCCTTTTTTTCTTCAATTTTTATATCATATACAAGACCAAGGTCATAAATATTTATAGGAATTTCAGGGTCATATATTGTCTTCAAAACTTCTATTATTTTTTCTTTCATTTTTTCTCCTTTTATAAAAAAATAACGGAGAGGGTGGGATTTGAACCCACGGCCCCGCTTTTGGCGGAGCAGTCGCTTAGCAAGCGACCGCCTTAGACCACTCGGCCACCTCTCCAACGGAGGGTGAGGGACTCGAACCCCCAATCCCCTTAAAAGGGGATACCGGATTTCAAATCCGGCGCCTTAGCCAATTCGGCCAACCCTCCAAATTAGTTTATAATTATAAATTAAATTAAGAAAAAAATCAAAATTTTAAAATAAAAACTCTATTTTCCTTTGAAAAGAATTCTTCAATCAGATTATTGTATTCTCTTATCTCTTTTTTATTTAAAATACCCCTTTTTATTTCAAGAAATAAATTAATATGAGTTTTATATTCTTTATCATCATATATTATTTCTTTTAAAAGTCTTCCACATCCTTTTTTAATCTCTTTTCTTTTTGTTTTTAAATCTAACTTTTTACCAGCTAAATAAATTTTTAAAATTAAAGATAAATCCTCATCATTAAAATATAAGTTTTCCCTCTCCTCATTTATTTTTGATATATAAAAGGGATATTTAAATAACTCTGGAATTTCAATGATTTCAAAATTTCCACTTCTTGCCGTTAAATTTTTTATTTTAGATGAAATTTCAATCTCAAGATTTTCTTCAAAAGATGAAGTATTTTTTCCCTCAATACTTTCATCCTCAAATTCTCCAAATTCTGAAAGAATATCCTTTAAAAATACTTCTTTTAAGAAGTCCCTTTTTAATATTTTTTCATATTCAAACAATGAGGTTTTTGCAATTTTATCAAAAATTCCACAAGTTTTATAATTTATGTTTAAAAGATTGCTGATAAGGTCAATAGAGATTTCTATTTCAATCATATTTTTCTGTGAAACTGGAATTTCTGAAATATAAAATCTTTCTTTATTTATAAAAATACCTTTTCTATTTGAAAAGGGATAATAATTTATATTTCCGAATTCAAATTTTGGATCATATATTTTTTCTTTATCTTTTATAAGTATTCCATCTATCCATGAAATTCCGGGTAAAATTGTATCGGGGTTTAAAAGAGGCTTTAAAACAACTATAAGTTCAGGACTTTCCATTTTTTTAATCATCAAAAATGCTCTTTCAGGTGCTGTTCCAATTTTTAATTTTACTGTCCTTTCACAGGAATCAGGATAAAATCCAGTATAGTCATAGGAAACTTTAGCAACCTTAACTTCTTTTAAAATATCTAAAACATCTTTAAATTCAATTCCCTCACATCTTTTTGATTCAAAATACTTTCTTTTGAATTCATTTACTATTTCTTCCCATGAACTATAATTTGTTAAATGGATAAATGGAGAAATTGAATAATCAGGTGGTCTTCTTTCCTCATCTTTTATTTCCTTTAAATCCTTTGCTGAAAATGTATATTTTATTTTTTTATTTCCCCTTTCCTCTTTAAAGTCAATATCCCCTTTAATTTTGTATTTAAATTTAATATCTTCTGGAAATTCAAATTCAACAATTTTTTCCTTAACAGGATAATCCTCTCTAAAAATAAAGATTTCATCATATTTACCTTCAAATTTTGACATTTTTTTATATTTATACTCAACTATTGAATTTTTCTGAACACCTAAAAATGACAGGGACATTATTTTGTTATTTAAAAGAAATGGATATTCCTCAATTTCGGGATCAGGAAATATATTTATTGAATAATCCTTTAAATTTATTGTATCTCTATCATTTATTGTTCTTCCATATACAAGATTTATTTTTTCAAATTTTTCATTGAATTCTATTTCCTGTGTGCCTGCTTCTCGGGTTCCTCTCTCATTTAAAATTTTCATTTTTATTTCTACTTCTTTAAAAATTGACTCTCTTTCTATCTTTATTTTTTCAATACTTTTTAAAATTTCAACATTTGCTGAAAATAAATTTTGCATTAAGAAGAAAATTATTATTTTTTTAAAATTACCCATTTTTTAAAACTCCTTTCAACTGTATTTTTTAATTCATAAAGTTTTTTATAATCATCACCCTCAAATTTTTTAATTCCAATTTTTAAATAAAAATTGATTGAATTTTTATCATTTTTAAAATTGAACTTTAAAATTTCCTTATTTGAATTATAAAAAATAAAACTATCTGCTTCTGGAAAAGCAATTATTTTCATATCTTCTGAATTTATAATTTCTTTAAAATTTAAACAAAAAGGATAAATAAAAACAAAGGGTGATTCCCTTTCCTTTTCAATACTAAACCATTGCCACACAAAATTTTCAAAAAATCTTTTTTCACATAAAATTGGTTTAAAAAGTATGTATTTCCCTGATTTTAAAAATTCTCCTTTTCTTTTAAAATAAATTTCAAATTCAAAATACCTTGAATAATCATATGTATCAATCCAGAAAATCGTATCAATTTCAAACCCTTCAAGAAAAGAAAAAAATCCACTAAACCTCCTTTTTAAATCCTTATATTCTTTATCCCTGAAAAATCCTCTGTAATTTTGGTCAAATCCCCTTTTTGTTTTAATTTTTAAAATACCTTTGATTTCTTTATCCTTTAAATTCTCCTCAATCAGTATATCAATTCCATTTTTCTCTGGCTCAAAGAAAGGAATACTTCTTAATTTATCCCCCTCTTTTCTTGCAACAAGGACTTCCTGCCCATCTTCAGAGGGAGGTAAAAGATTTTTTCCACCAGAGCCCATTGTTGGATCTAAATAGATATATTCAAAAGGTTCTTTTTCAATTGCAACAATTGCATGATTTGCTTGGTCAACTGGAAAATCCTCCATTTTAATCCATACCCCTGTTATCGCATAATATGCCTTAAAACCAGCAGCCCTTAAAAGGGAAGCCAAAAGACCTGCTTTATCCTTACAAACACCTTCCCTGTGTTTTAAAGTTAAAGATGCTTTATGGGGTTTATAGCCTTCAACATCTGTTTCAACAAGTCCTAAATATCTTATATTATCTGAAACAAAATAAAACAATTTATAAATCTTTTCTGAATCTGATTTTGCATCTTTTAAAATTGAATCAGTAAAATTTTTTATATAATCATCAGGTTCTATATTCTCCTCAGAAAGTTTATATTCATACTTTGAAATTTCTTCCCAGTCCGGAATATTTGTTATGAGCAATTTTCTAAATTTATCATAGTCAGAAGTAGAAAAATTCTCGAGTTTTTTAGGAGGAACTGAATCAACCCAGAAGATGTGTAAAATTTTATTTTTTATTTTCAATTTTTTATAATTAATTTCTCCATTGTATATCTTAAATTTAATCGGTTTTTCTTTAAGTTCCTCACAAACATATATTTTTTTCTTTATTGGCACATAATCTTCAAAAAGTTCTATAGTGTTAAAATATCCGGGGAATGGACTCTGATAAATTATCTCTCCTGTAGGACCAAGCCAGTTCCCTCCTTTAAAAAAGGTTTTATAGTGAATAATATCACCTGTTTCAATTTTTGGAAGTTCTAAAATCTTTTCCCTTGTTCCCCAAAATATTGTCCCACCAAGTTCTGGAGGTGCGAGTTCATCCCTTATATTTTCAATATCAACTTTTATTATTTCACCACCTTTTTTAATAATTTCTACAATTTTAAATTCAGAACTGTTGTAATAAGGGGTATATGAAATTTTAAGAGATTTCCATTCGTCTATTCCTTTTTCATCTTCAATTTTTACATATCTTTCCTCATACCTTTCACTTGTCCCATCAAGAAAATATTTTTCATAAATTGAGTCCTTTAAAATTTTGTAAGGAAAAGAAAAAATAAATAAAATTGAAAAATAAATTGTCATTAAATTATTATAAACTATTATAAATCAATTCTGCAATTTTGTATAAAAGGAATTATTCATTAAACTATCCAAGAACACACAAAATAATGCCTATAATATTTTTTAAAAACTTATATTAAAGACCCTTATTAATCTAAAATGTTATGGTATTCTACA
>JBDRZD010000066.1:0-7329 GCA_039803745.1 Caldifarciminota bacterium | reverse complement strand
TGGACAACAATAATTGATAATGCCCCTTTTGAGTTATGGGATGTTCATTTTATAGATGCTCAAAATGGGATAGCAGTTGGTTATAAAGATGCGAATTCCTATGGACTTATTTTGAAAACAATAGATGGTGGAAATTCATGGACAGAGATGTATGGTCCGCCAGGTTTAGGATATTATGGACTTTATGGAGTTGAATTCATTGATAATTTAAAGGGATATGCAGCAGGAGGTGGAAATAGATATGGCTGGTCAGGTTCTTATTTTGGAATATTTTTAAAAACAGAAGATGGAGGAAATACATGGTTTGCTGATACAGTTATATTTGAGAATGATCCATGGGGTGTTGCACCTTTATGTCTTGATATGGTCTCAAACAATTGGGGTTATGCAGGTGGAGCAAGGATGTCAGTTTTCAGATATTCTCCTTTAAGTAAAGTTTCAGAAAAAAGTTTTGCTTATAGTTATCCAAGGATAGAAATTGGAAAAGATAAAATTTCAATTTTTTCAAAAGAACCTTTTGATTTTAAGATTTTTGATATCTCAGGAAGGATTTTAAAAAATGAGAAAATTGTAAAAGGAAATAGAGAAATTAATTCTTTCAAAAGTGGAGTTTATTATTTGAATTTAAAATCAAAAAATAAGGAGGTCAATAAAAAGATAATAATTATCAGGTGAAATTAAAGGAAATAGTTTCTTTTTCTGAAAAATTAAAAGAAATTTTAAGCATTAACGAAAAAATTGATTTCTTAACAAATTTTTTTAAAAAATTAAAAGAGGATGAATTCAAAATAGCAATTTCCCTTCTTATAGGTGAAAATCCTTATGAGAAACCATATATAGGATTTAAAAGTTTAAGGAATCTATTTGTGTTAAAAGAGGGAAATGAAAGTGTTGAAATCCTTGAAATTGATGAAATTCTTAAAAGATTGAAAGAAATAAAAGGTCATGAATCACAAAAAAGAAAACTTAATATAATTTATAATTTATTTAAAAAAATTAATAATAAAGAAAGGGAATTTTTTGCTTTATTTTTAACTGGTGAAATAAGGCATGGTGCTTCAAAAGGAGTTTTCAAAAAAGCAATTGCAAAATTTTTAAAAATAAAAGAGGAGGAAATTGATGAGGCGATTTTAAAAAGTGGAAATTTTATTGAAACAGTTGAAAGCATATTCAGAAAGGGTAAGGAATTTTTAAAAGAGAAAAAGTTTGAATTATTTAAACCATTTTCTCCTATGCTTGCTGAAATAGTTTCTTCAATAGATGAAATTCCCTATGGTCAATATGCCGTTGAATATAAGATTGATGGAATAAGAATACAGGTTCATAAAAAGGATAAGGATATAAAGATTTTTTCAAGAAATTTAAAAGAGATAACAGATAACCTTTTTGAAATTAAAGAAATTTTAAGGGATATAAAAGGTGAATTTGTTCTTGATGGTGAGGCTGTTATATTTGATAAAGAAAATAAAATAATTCCCTTTCAGGATATGATGAGCATAATATCAAGGAAAAATAGAGAAATGATACCATCTATAAGACCATTTTTCTTTGATATTATTTATAAAGATGGAGAAGAATTTTTTGAAATGCCAAATAGAAAAAGATGGGAAATTTTAAAAAATACAATTCCTGAGGAATTTTTGGTCAAAAGAATTGAGACTGATAAGAAAGAGGAAATTGAAAGATTTTTTAATAAAAGTATAGAAGAGGGTAACGAAGGAGTTATGATAAAAAAACTTGATTCCCCATATTTTATAGGTTCAAGAAAAAAATACTGGTTAAAACTGAAAAATTTTTACACCCTTGACCTTGTCATAATTGAAGCGGAATGGGGGCATGGAAGAAGGAAGGGATGGCTTTCAGATTTTTTACTTGGATGTCTTGATGAAAAAGGAGAAAGATTTTTGCCGCTTGGCAAAACCTTTAAAGGTTTAACCGATGAAGAATTTAAAGAAATAACAGAAGTTTTAATTTCAAAGAAAATAAAGGATAAGGAATGGGGAATTATAGTTAAACCAGAAATTGTTGTTGAAGTTGATTTTTCAGAAATTGAAGAGTCACCCTTTTATGAAAGTGGTTATGCTTTGAGATTTGCAAGAATAAGAAATATAAGATATGATAAAAGTCCTTACGAAATTGCAAAAATAGATGAAGTTAAAAAAATTTTTGAAGAATTTAGAAAAAGAAAGGGAAAATTTGATGAAAGAAATTTTTAAAATATATTCAAATATAAAGGATAAAATAATTGAAAGACTTTCTGAATTTAAAAATTTATGGGAAAATGGAAGCGAAGAAGAAATATTTATGGAACTTGTATTTTGTCTGTTAACTCCTCAATCAAAAGCAAAAGTTTGCTGGGGAAATGTTTTAAATTTAAAAGAAAAAAATTTGATTTTAAAGGGAAATTATTTTGAAATTTCAAAAAATTTAAAAGGCATTAGATTTCACAAAAACAAAGCAAAATATATAGTCAATGCAAGAAAATTTTTTTTAAAAGATGGCAAGATTAGAATAAAGGAGGTTTTAAATAAATTTGAGAACATTTTTGATAGAAGGGAATTTCTTGTTAAAAATATAAAGGGGATGGGATATAAAGAGGCGAGCCATTTTTTAAGAAATATTGGATTTTATGAAGATATTTCAATTTTAGATAGGCATGTCCTTAAAAATTTAAAAAGATTGAGTATCGTTGAAGAAATTCCCAAATCTCTTTCAAGAAAAAAATATCTGGAAATAGAAAATAAGATGAGGGAGTTTTCAAAGAAAATTAAAATTCCATTATCTCATCTTGATTTTGTTTTATGGTATAAAGAGACAAAAGAAGTTTTTAAATGAAAATTTTTGCCTTCACTTTTCCGGGCTCACTTATTATATTATCCAATTTTAAATCTAATCCTCTTTCTTTTGCGAACTCTATAAAATCAAATAAATTTTCTTCAAAGGAGCAATGATAACATGTTGTGCCTCTCATTTCAATATAAATTTTATTTTTTTCTTTTTTAAATTTATTGATAAAAACTTCAGGATATCTCCATAAATGATATTCATTTTTTAAAATTTCAAAAATATCAAGTTTTTTATAAAATACTCCCTTTAAAGAAATTTTATAAGGGTTAAATTTTGTCGTGATTAAATAAACATTTACACCTTCAAGCATTGCCTTATAAAGAATTTTTGAAAAATCAAGATGGGTAAAAGAATTTGGAGCGAAACTTTTTGCATCTTCCCTTTGAACAATAAATATTATAGAGGATTCATTACCCTTTCTTTTATTTTCTATTAAATTTTCTAAATGTCTTATCCCTCTTAAAGTTGGTGCGTCAGGAAACAAAGCAATATTATTTATGACTAAAGTGCATGATTTTATTTCACAAAACATCTTTATATTTCCTTTTCTTAAAACAAAATCTATTCTTGAACCATTCATTTTTTTCTCTTTATTCTCTATCTTCCAGTTTTTCAAAAAAGGAATTATGTTATTTATTATTTCCCTTTCAAAGAATTTATTTACAAAATGGGAATCCAAAGAAATCCATATTTTATCTTTTTTAACCCCGATAAGTTTATAAGGTAATTTCCCCTTATTTTCAATTAAAATTACTTCTTTTCCTTCTTTGATTAATTCCTCTAATCTTCCTGAATTTGCAAGATATACAAGCTCTTCTTTTCCTCTTATATTTACTTTACATTTAAATCTATTTATTCTCTCTATCAATTTACCCTTTTCAATTTTCATATTATTATTATAAAGCCTTCATTTGAAAAAATTGAAAAAATATAGTATTATATATTACTAAAATAAGACCAAAATGGTTCTATTTTGGAGAGTGTTATGTTTATAACGAGAAAAACAGATTATGCGATAAGAAGTATCTTATACCTATGTGAAAAGAAGAATAAAATTGTGGATGTTAATGAAATTGCAAAACAAAAACTCATCCCAAAAATTTTTCTGTCAAAAATACTTCAGAAATTATGCAAAAAGGGGGTCGTTAAATCTTTAAAAGGGAAAAAAGGTGGTTTTTATCTTGCAAAAGACCCCTCAAAGTTAACCCTTATGGAGATTATTGAGATAATGCAAGGTCCAATTTCTATAAATATCTGTGTAGTTAATAAAAGAAGATGTAAATTAAGTAATTTATGTAGTGTACATCCTATATGGGTAAATCTAAGAGAAGAAATGGAGGAAAAATTTAAAAGAATAACCTTTGAAGAATTGATTATAAAGGAAAAAAAATTAAAAAGGAGGAAGTCATGGCTAAAATAGGGAAAAAAGAAAAAAATTATTTAAAAGAGAAATTCGTTGAAAGGGTATGTTTTGATAAAGTTGAAAGAAAACTTTATGGTCATGATATTGCTGCAATTCCAAGTCTTATTAAGCCATTTATCGGAAAAACTATACCTGATGCTGTTTTTCAACCAGAAAATGAGGAAGAGATTGTTGAAATCATAAAATGGGCTTATAAAAAGAGTATTCCTGTAATTCCAAGGGGAAAGGCAACATCAGGATATGGTGGAGTTATACCGATAAAAGGTGGTATAGTTATTGATTTTTGGAGAATGAGAAGGGTTATTCAAATAGATGAAAAGAATATGACAGTTACTGTTCAGCCTGGGATTACATGGGAAGAACTTGATAGAGTACTCAAGAAAAGGGGATTAACTTTGAGACTTTATCCAACAAGTTATCCTTCTTCAACTGTAGGTGGATGGCTTGCACAGGGTGGTGCTGGTATAGGAAGTTATGAGTATGGATATTTTTCTCAAAATGTTATTTCAGCAAAAGCCATTTTACCTGATGGAACTATAAAAGAATTTAAAGGAGAAGAACTTGAACTTCTTTCTGATGCTGAAGGAATAACAGGAATTATAACAGAAATAAAAATTTATGTTAAGCCCTATCAGGAAGAAGATGTAATATCAATTGCCTGTCCTGACCCTCATCAAACTCAGAAATTGATTTTTAAAATGATTGAAGAAAACCTTCCTATATGGTCAATGATTTTCATAAATCCAAGGATGGCTGAAATGAAAAATAGAGCACCTTTAATGGAGCATCATGGACATCCGATAGAAGAAAGGGTATTACTTCCTGCTGCATATATTTTGACCATTGCTTTTGAGAAAAAGCATGAAAAACAAATAAAATCTTCTGTTGAGAAAATAGTAAAAACTTGTGAAGCAGAGATTTTAAGTGAGAGGATTGCAAAACATGAATGGGAAAAGAGGTTTAAATTAATGATTGTTAAA
Source organism: Caldifarciminota bacterium (assembly GCA_039803745.1). Classification (GTDB taxonomy): domain Bacteria; phylum Hydrothermota; class Hydrothermia; order Hydrothermales; family Hydrothermaceae; genus JBDRZD01. Next base: position 2,079 of record JBDRZD010000066.1, on the reverse strand, counting down.
AGATTGGGACCTTCACTTGTTCCTGCAGAGGTTATAGTTCCTCTTGAAAATCTTGGTGATGTTATGGATGAGATTGAAAGAAAAGTTAATCAGCCTGTTGTTAAAGAAGGTGTTATAATAAAAAAAGGAAAATATGGAAAACCTGAAGCAGTTATACTTGGTTTTATTCCCTCTGACCAGAGGAAGTTCAGTTATAACTTTGTCTTCGGTCTTGTTCTTACAATAATGAAAATTGCTGAAAAATATGGTGGAAGACCATATGCAACAGGTCTTTATTTTGTTAATAAGGCTGAAAAGATTCTGGGTAAAGAAAAATTTTTAAAACTAAAAGAATTTAAAAAGAAAATAGACCCAAAAGGAATTTTAAATCCAGGGAAAGTGATTCATAATAAGATTGGAGGAATTTTAAGCATTGGGGAGGTTTTAGAGCCAATTTTAAGACCTATTGCAAACACTGTTTCAACCCAAATTGGTGAAAGACCTTTGAAACCTATTAAAGGAATTCCTCCTGATGTTATCTGGTATGCTTATTCCTGTTCACAATGTGGTTATTGTGTTGATGAATGTGACCAATTTTATGGAAGGGGATGGGAAAGTCAGAGTCCGAGGGGAAAATGGTTTTGGTTAAGAGAATATATAGAAGGGAAAGAGAAATGGACACAAAAAATGGTTGATACTTTTCTTGTATGCACAACCTGTGAATTGTGTAACTTAAGATGTTCTGCTGCCCTTCCCATAGAACCGTCCTGGATGAAGTTAAGAGGCAAACTCATTAATGAAGACAAAAAGATGACATTTCCTCCTTTTGAAATGATGGCTGCCTCCTTACAAAAAGAAGGTGATATATGGGCAGGATACAGAAAGGATAGAACAAATTGGTTTCCAGAAGACCTGTGGGGAAAACATGGGCCAAATAAAAAATCAAAGAATGTTTATTTTGCCGGATGCACAGCGAGTTATGTAGAAAAAGATATAGGTATTGCTTCTGTAAGACTTTTAGATGCAGCAGGTGTAGATTTTACCTATCTTGGTGAGAAGGAAAATTGTTGTGGAACACCCATGCTTGTTGCAGGTAAATGGGATGTTTTTGTAGAAACGATGAAGAAAAATATAGAAGCAGTTAAGGAAAAAGGGGCTGATACTGTTATAACTTCCTGTCCTGCATGCGATATGATGTGGAGATACTATTATCCTTTATGGGCAAAAAAATTGGGAATTGAATACAATATAAAAGCAAAACATTATAGTGAAATTGTTGCAGAAAAAATAAGAAAAGGTGAATTCAAATTTCCTGAGAATAAAGAAAAACCTGTTAAGGTTACATTTCATGATTCCTGTCATATAGGAAGGGTTTCTGGTGTTTACGAGGAGCCAAGAGAAATTATAAAGGCTATACCAAATGTAAGTTTTGTTGAGATGCCCTTTAATCGCCAGAATGCCCATTGTTGTGGTTCTGTTTTAACACTTATAAAGGAACCGGATGTTGCTGCAGAGATTGGTAAAAAAAGACTTGATGAGGCAATTGAGGTGGGAGCAGAAAAAGTTATAGCATTATGCCCTTGCTGTGAGTTTCAGTTCAGGGTTACTGCTGATAAAAAGAAATTGAAAGTTGAAACAGTTGACCTTGCAAGATTTGCCGCTTCCTATCTTGGTTATGAATTTCCTGATCCGAATCCTGAAGTAAAAAGGCAGTGGGCTGTTTTTGAAGCAATGATACACCTTATGACACCAGCAGGATTTGCAAATTTAATGGGGACAATGTGGAAGGAATTAATTGATGCAATGCCATTTGGCATGGGTAAGATGATGAGATTTTTTGGTAAAATTCCAGGTATTTTAAACCTTATGAAACCATTGTTTCCCATTTTATTTCCTCGTTTGCTTCCGATGATGATGCCAAAAGTTTTACCAGTTATGCTTGAAAGAATAAAGGAAAGGATACCAATGCCTGATTATATGTTAGAACAGATGCCAGAGATAATGCCAAAAGTTATGGATGCTTTAATGCCCCATATGATTAAGGATTTGGTTCCTCTTGTTTCACAACCTTTGATTGATTATTTAAGAGGAAAAATCTAA
>JBDRZD010000065.1:0-7459 GCA_039803745.1 Caldifarciminota bacterium | reverse complement strand
GGTTTAAGGCACTACTTTTCAGGTAAATTAAGTTTTTCAGAAGTTTATTTAATCTTTCTTTTAATTTTAATTTTCTTTTTCCTTTTCACCATTTTCATAAATCACTTAAAAGAGAAAAACAAAGAAATTTTTTCAAAAATAAAATATTTTGTATATTTTTCTTTTCTTGCTCCTTTTATTTTTAGAAGTTATTAGAAGAAATTAAGTAATTAGTTAAATCTTTCCCTCTTTGTTTTAAATTATCCAGCCTATGACTCATTAAACATGTATAAATGATAAATAAGTATTACACCTTTTGGGGTGGAGCCATTTTAGTTCAAATACTCTTTAATTTTAATTTTTTCAATTCCTTTTTATATAATTCCCTTATTTTTAAAAATGTTTTCTCATAAAGATTATTTTTGAAATCAGGGAAAGAAGTTAAAAGTGGTTTAAATTTACCTTTTTCATACCATAATGTAATATCTGCATAAACCCCTTTATCTAAATAAATTTTATATCCACCTGGTTTAAATGAAGCAAGAACAACTTTGAAAAAATCCATATAACCTGGGTCTATATTAATTTTTCTTTTTCCTTCTGAGTCCATAAATTTCTTTTCTATTTCAAAGGATATATATTTTATATCCACAATTTTTGCAGGGTTTATTAATTCTTTAAATGAATAAAAAATCCTTTTTATATTTTTACCCATCTCCTTTTCATAATAATCTGTAAAATTGAAATCAAATATTTCACTCTCATAATCAATTTCACCGATTTTTTCTATAAGATTTTCCTTTAATTTTAAAATTAAATCTTTTTCACAAAAAAATATGCCTGTAAATAATTTAACAGGAATAGGTTTTAAAGGCTCTGCCATTTTATATTTAAACTTTCTAAAAACTTATAAAATTCTTCCTTAGTCAATTTTTTATAAAAACTTCCATCCTTTTTTATTTTATGAAAATGTTCATCTTTTATATAAATAATTCCATCACCAACATCCTTTGTTATTATAATATGATTCATCATTTCAAATTCAAAGGATTTCTCCCATGCTGAAATGAATTCATCCTCCTTTACCTTTTCCATTTTTATCTTGTATCTAAACTTTTTGAATCCCTTTTTATTTTTTGTATAAACATATATTTCTTTACCTTTATTTTCTAATATAAAATCATAGGCATTATTTTCAAATTCAAAAATTTCCTTTTCAAGGGGAATTGGTTTATAAATTAAATAACCAATATCACATAAAAATCTTTTATTATCAATTTCTGTTAATATGAGTGTATGAGTATTTTCTCCATAAATTCTATCACATAGCAAAAATTCTGATTTAAAACCTATATATTCAAGAAAATTTTTCAAAAAATAAACTAAGGAAAAACAGGTTCCTCCTGTTCCTTTTTCAAAAAAATCTTTTATTAAATAATAAGGTGTTCTTAATCTCTTTTCAAAATCCCTTTCTTCTGCATTCCTTAACTTTGTTAAATTCTCATAAGGTATGTTTGAGAAGATAAATAAAATTTTTGAGAGCAAATCCAATTTATTTTTCTCAATTTTTAAATTAAAAAAATCTATAAATTTATTAAATAAAAGAAAATCTTTATCCTTTAAAAGCATTACTCCTTTTTAAAAATTATATTACTTCTTCAAGAATTTGAACTATATGTTTAACCTCTATTTTGTTATTTAACTCTTTGTTTGCATTTGAAAAATTGAAATAGCAATGAGGACAACTTGTTGCAAGGATTTTTGCTCCAAGAGGTATTACCTGCATATTTATTTTTTCCTTTGAAATTTCTGTAAAAAGATGGGGAAGATATGTAACTATTGATGAATTACCTCCACAACATGTAGTTGCTTCTCTTGTAAGTTTAAATTCAAGTAGATTAGAGGTAACGGATTTTAAAACTTCTCTTGGCTCATCATAAATTCCTTCACCCTGTCTTCCAAGATAGCATGGATCATGATAAACTATTTCCTTATTTATTTTATTTTTAATTTTTATTTTTCCTTCCTCAATTAAATTTTTTAAAAAGACTGTAAAGTGCAAAATTTCTATACTTGTTTTTGTTCTTGGGTATCTTTTTTTCATAAAGGTATAACAATAAGGGCAATTTAAAACAAGTGTATCCATTTTTTCTTCCTTAATTATTTTGTTAATCTTTTCAGCATTTTCTTTGAATTCATTTGTTAATCCTGAAAGGAGATAAGGAGCACCACAGCATTCTTTTTCCATTACAAATTTATAAGGAACAGAAATTTTTTCAAAAAAACTTTCAAAAGATTTTTTAAGTTCCTCCTTTGCTTTTGTTATACAACCAAGAAAAACCCCTATTTCTTTCATGATAGCCCCTCTTTTAAAAGAGAGTATATTTTTTCATCATCAAATTCAAATGCCTCTATTGCTTTTGAAGGACATGAAGAAATGCATGAGCCACAACCAAGACATGCTTCCCCTATATAAGATATTCTTTTCCCTTTTTTGATTTTAAATTCAGGTATTTTGAATGGACACACTGAAATACATATACCGCAACCACTGCATTTATCCTCATTCACCTTAACCTTATTTGAAGCCCTTATTAAAAATGGCATCTTAAATCCCTTTTCTCTTAAAATCTCTCTTATTCTTAAAACAATCTCACCTGTATCAATCTCCATAGGACAGAAAACCTTGCATCTATTGCATGTTATACAGGTAAATGCAAGAGGTGCTGCTTCTAAAAATCCGCCTGCAACATATGCAGTCCATGGAATTCCTATTCCTCCCATATAAATATATCCCCAATAACCTGTTGTGATAGCATAAACAGGACATTCATACATGCATACACCACATCTAACACATCTTAAAGCCTGTTTTATAATTTCTTCCTTTGCTGCCTCTTTCCTTCCATTATCTAAAAAGATTACATGGAATTCTTCAGGACCATGGGCACCATAAACAACTGTTTTTTCTATATCCCCTGTTTTTGAAGGCCCTGAAATTATTGAAACATAACTCATTGCATTATATCCTGCATACCTTGCAACAACCTCTGTCAAGATTGAACCATCTCTAAATGTTGGAAGAATTTTTTCTATTCCGACTATTGCAATATGAACAGGTGGTGCATTTGTTACAAATCTTATATTTCCTTCATTTTCAAGTAAGAATATGGAACCTGTATCAGCAGTTATTGCATTTGCTCCACTTATACCAATATCTGCTTCAAAATATTTTTCCCTTAAAAATTTCCTTGCAAACTTTACAAGTTTTGGTATATCAGGTGGGAGTTCTTCACCTGCAAGGCGAGAAAATATCTCTGCAACCCTTTCCCTTGAAATATTAACAGCAGGAGCAAGAATATGCATCGGTCTTGATTCTATTAATTGAACTATAAATTCACCAAGGTCTGTTTCATATACTTTATTTCCCCATTCCTCAAGATGTTTATTTATATGAAGTTCTTCTGAAGTTATTGATTTTGCCTTAACAACGATTTTCCCTGTCCCAACAATTTTTTTAATTATCTCAAGAGCCTCATTTACATCCTTTGCATAATATGCCTTACCTTTTGATTTTTCAACCGATTTCATTGCCTTTTCTATCCAGAAATCAAGATTTGAAATTACTTCATCCTTTATTTTTATCAGTTTTTTCCTTTCCTCTTTAACATAAGGAAATTCTTCAAGGGCTTTATCTCTTGCTTCCCTAAAAGAGGCAATTGCTCTTCTTAAAGCAAGCCTTGTGAATTCATCATAGAGATATTTGTATATCTCTTCCTGAAATTCTGCATATTTTTTATGAACATTCTCCATAATTAACTCCTTAAAGTTTTGAAAAATTATTATATTGAATCTTTAACAAAAAAATCAAATTATACTTGACATTTTATTTTTTTATCTTTATAATAAAAACTTATTTAAGGAGGTAAAATGAAAAAATTTGCTCTCCTTATAATAGGAATAAGTTTTTTAAATGCTTCTAATTCATACAGAATAAGCCTTCTTGAGGATAAAAATGAAAAGACAAAGGTTGAGTTTAATCTAATTGAATATAAGGTTCTTGATGCAGAAATAAATGGTATGAAATGCTCTAAAATATATGTTCCTGACCACTTTAATATTTTCCTATTGAAAGGCTATCCTGAACTTCCAAAATTTGCAAGAAGTATTGTTGTTCCTGATGAAGGTGTTATGAATTATAAGATTTTGAATATAGAATATGAAGAAATAGATGTAAATCCTATTGTCCCATCAAAAGGTAATTTAACAAGGGATATAAATCCTGAAGAAGTTCCTTATGAGTTCAGTGATTTTTACAAAAGGGATGAATGGTTTCCTGATAAAATTGTTGAGATTTCAAAACCTTTCATTTTAAGGGAATTTAGAGGAATCACAGTTTACTTTTATCCATTTCAGTATAATCCTTCTTCAGGAAAATTAAAAATTGCAAAAAAGATAATAGTTGAGATTTATAAAGAAAGAAATGGTGGTGAAAATATTCTTATAAGAAAAAATAATAAAATAACAAAGGAGTTTATAGAGATATACAAAAATTTCTTTTTAAATTATGAATCAGTTCGCTCAAGATATCCATTTTTAAAGGATACAGTTGGAAATATGCTTATAATTACTGCTGATCAATATTACAATAATATTCAACCATTTGTTTACTGGAAAAAGAAAAAAGGAGTGCCTATTAAGGTTGAAAAAATATCAAACATTGGGAATAACCCTACAAATATAAAAAATTATATCCAGAATTATTATAATAATTATGGGGTTACATGGATAATACTTGTTGGAAATGCAAATGATGTGGCAACAATTCCATCACCAGAAGGATATGATGAGACATGTGACCCTGTTTATGCATTCTTGGCAGGGAATGATAGATATTTTGATGCTTTTATTTCAAGATTTTCAGGAAATAATGCTTCTCATATAGATTTACAAATTGCAAAAACTATAAAGTATGAGAGATATCCACCTCAAGGCGCAACATGGGAATGGTATAGAAGGGCTTGTGGAACTGCATCAAATGAGGGAACTCCGACAGATTGTCAGAGATTACAATGGGTTACAGACACCCTTTTATCCTATACCTATACTTATGCAGACCAGTTATGTGCACCAACTGCAAATGACCAGATGATTTTAAATGCATTATCTCAGGGAAGAAGCATTTTGAATCACATAGGACATGGAAATCCAACTGGTTTTGGTGCTTCTTCTTTCTGGATTGATATAAATGATATACAAACTCTTACAAATACCAATATGCTTACATTTGCATTTCTTGTTGCATGTCTTACAGGTGATTTTGATGCAGTTCCAACCTGTTTCTGTGAAGGATGGGTATGGTTAGGAGATTTAAACAATCAAAAAGGAGGAATAGGAGCATATGGTGCAAGTATTCTCCAATCATGGGTTCCTCCAACTTTATCACAGCTACATGCAATGGGAGTTTTAAAAAGAGAGGAGGCAACAAGCTTTGGTGGTCTTTGTTTTAATGGTTCAATGTATATGTATGAACAAATGCCTGAAGGTTTGAAGGAACTTGAAACATGGCATATATTTGGTGATGCATCATGCGATTTAAGGACAACAATCCCTGATACTTTTGTTGTATTACATTCTCCATTTATAACTCCAGGGCCATCTCAATATACTGTTGAAGTAAGGAAAAAAGATGGAATTACACCCTGCAAAGATGCCCTTGTCTGTTTATGGATACCTTCTCAATCCCCGGAAATTCATGTTTCAGGTTATACAAATGCAGAAGGTAAAATAACTTTCAATATTTCTCCCCAAAATCCACTTGATACAATGTATATAACAGTTACAAAACATAATTATGCACCATATGAAGGATATGCAATTGTTCTTGATGTTGGTATGCCACAGGTTCCAACAGTTATTTCACCTTTAGATTTTGCCCGTATGCCTGGATTAAATCCGACTTTAAGGTTTTATTCAACAGATCCCCAGAATGAGGGTATAGAATACAGGGTTAAGTGGAGTTTATATCCTGATTTCAGTGTATCAGATAGTTTTACAACTTCAGTTTATCCTTCAGGACAGGTTGTTAATTTCAATTTCCCTTATAATTTAGAGTTAGGTAAGACATACTGGTGGAAGGTAAAGTGCCGTGATCCACAGGGTTCAGGTTATTGGACTTCATATACTCAGAAAAGGTCATTTACAGTAGCGGGTAGCAATTTACCACAGAATACATGTTCATGGTATCAGACGACAGGTGCTCAATTTAATTTTAATACATTTAATGGAACAAAGGTAGATGGTGATAGTGTTATTTTGATTCCGCAGGGTCAAGTAGTGGTTTGCACTCTTTTATATGAGAATTTTGAAAGTGGGGTTATTCCTCCTGGATGGGTTGTTATAGATGGGAACAATGATGGGTATAAGTGGACGGTTGGAACAACAAGTGATTTAGGTAGTTATACTCCGCCAAACTACGGGACAAAGTATGCTTATTATTCAGATGATGATGCAGGAAGTGGTGTTATAAATTACAATGAGGAGTTATGGACAAAGCCAATAGGTATTCCACAGAATATACAGAATTTAAAACTTGAGTATGGTTATGGTTTCATGGTATATCAGACAGGTGAGAAATACAGGGTTCATATGAGGAAAAAGGTATCTGGTTCATGGACGCAATGGGTTACATTAAAGACATATGCATCAAGTACAAGTGGTACAGAGGTTATAGATTTAACGAATCAATTACCTTTTGATTCAATACAGTTCAGGTTCTTTTACAGTGATTCAACTGCTTCATCTCACTGGGGATGGGCATGTGCTGCTGATAATGTTCTTTTAACATATTCCTATTATCTTCCAAATGATTTTGGGACTATGACAACTATACCAATTTTATATTCAGAGTTATCAAAGACATATCCAAGGTCTTCTTGGGGTGATATAGTTCTTGAGAAAGGTTCTCCTCAGGATTCAATATGTATACAGGTTGAGTATTTTGATGGGAATAACTGGAATTTAGTTCCTGACAACTTATTACCTGGTAATTCAACAGGTATATATGGGGATACGATTTCAATAAGCAATCTTGATACGCTTTTATATGGTAATTTAAGGGTGAAGGTTTTATTTTACAGAAAAAATCAAAAAACGCCGAATAATCCTGTTTTACATGCTCTTGAGGTTGGTAATCTTTCAAGGGTTGGAGTTTTTGAAGGTTCAAAAATTTCTTTAGTTCCATTTATAAAGGTTTCAAGAAGTGTCTTTAAAGGCAATCTTACAATAAGTTATTTAATTCCTTCTGGTTTTGATAAATTTTCATTAAAGATATATGATATAAATGGAAGATGTATAAGGGATTTAAGCAAGTTTCTTTTAAAAGGGAAGGAGAATAAAATAGTTATAAACAATCTATCAAAGGGAGTATATTTTATAAAGTTTAAGGCAGGTGAATATAGAAAGGATTTAAAGGTTATAA
>JBDRZD010000064.1:0-7787 GCA_039803745.1 Caldifarciminota bacterium | reverse complement strand
CTTGCAGCCTGTGCCTGAACAATTGTTTCATCAAGGGTTTTCGGGAAATGAGCAAGTCCTGCTAAGAATAGTCCATCAGTTGCAAAATCAACAGGTCTTAACTTCATATGGGCTTCAAGGAAAAACCCTTCTTTTGTAACAGGGAATTTACAAAGTGTTGCAATCTCCTTTGCATCCTCATTTGCAACAATACCTGTTGAAAGAATTAAATAATCTGCTTGAATTTTTAATGGTAAGCCAAGAACTTCATCAAATACAGAAATAAAGAGTTTGCCATTTTCTATTTTTGCTTCTGGCTTTTTGTTTTCATTAAATCTTACAAACCTAACTCCCTTTTTCCTTGCAAGAGTATAATATTTCTCTTTGAATCCATAAGTCCTTATGTCCCTATAAAGGATATAAACTTCTGTATCCTCATTTAATTCCTTAATCTTCAAAGCATTCTTTATTGCCTGTGCACAACAGATTCTTGAACAATATGGTCTTTCTTCATCCCTTGAACCAACACATTGAATCATTACAAAAGTTTTATCTTTTAAATCCAAAGATTTTTTGAATAGTTTTTCTTCAAGTTCTTTCTGTGTTAAGACTCTATTATCCTTTCCATAGAAGTATTCCTTTGGTTTATATTCCTGTGCACCTGTTGCTACAATTATAACACCATGCTCTATTTCCTCTATCTTACCATTTACATTTATTTTTGTTTTAAAGTTGCCAACAGAACCTTCCAGAGTTTCCATTCTTGCAGATGTGAATATCTTTATCTTTTTATTTGATTTAACCTTTTCAATTAAATCCTTCAAGAATTTCTGGGGATCTTCACCATCTAAAAGATAATAAAGATTTTTTGCATTTCCACCAAGTTCCTTTTCTTTTTCAATTAAGAAAACTTCATAACCTTGATTTGCAATTTCAAGAGCACTTACCATACCAGCAACTCCGCCACCTATTATAAGTGCTTTTTTATTAACAGGAATTTTTGAAAGATAAATTGGGTCAGCAAGTCTTACCTTTGTAACAGCCCTCCTTATAATTGCTTTTGCCTTTTCTGTTGCCCTTTGTTTTTCAAACATATGAACCCATGAAGAATGTTCCCTTATACTTGCAAGTTCAAAAAGATATGGGTTCAAACCTGCTTCCCTTAATGTAACTTGGAATAAAGGCTCATGGGTTCTTGGTGTGCATGCGGCAACAACAACACGATTGAGTTTTTGCTCTTTTATAACCTCTTTAATCCTTTCCTGAGCATCAGCAGAGCATGCATAAAGAAGTGTTTCTGAATGGACAACATTTGGTAATGTTTTTGCATATTCTGCCACGCTCTTAACATCTATAACACCTGCAATATTTGTTCCACAATGGCATACAAATACACCAATTCTTGGCTCTTCACCTTTTACATCCCTTTCAGGAGGAACTTCAACATGTCTTATAAGTGTTCCTTTAACATCACTTAAAAGGCTTAAAACCTTTGATGATGCCCCTGATGCCTGGATTACTGTTTCAGGAATATCTTTTGGCTCTGAAAAAACTCCTGCAACATAAATACCTTCTTTTGCCTTTACAGGGTCAAATGGGTCTATTTTTGCAAAACCAAATCCATTTAATTCTATTTTAAATTTCTCTGCTATTTCCCTTGCATCTTCTGGTGGTAAAAGACCAACTGAAAGAACAACAAGGTCATATTCTCTTGTAAATTTTTTGTCTCCATCAGAAAGATATGTAATTCTTAAATTATGGGTATTTGGATCCTCTTCAATTTTTGGTGTTCTGCATCTTATATAATTAACACCTTCCTCTTTTGCCCTTTCAAAATACTGCTCAAATCCCTTACTGAATGCCCTTACATCCATAAAATAAATATCAATCTGTTTTAATGTATCACCCATATGCTCTTTAGCAATTATTGCCTCCTTTGTTGCATACATACAGCAAACAGAAGAACAATAATCCCTTTTTTCTTCTCTTGAACCAACACATTGGATAAATGCAATCCTTTCAGGCTCTTTTTTATCAGATGGTCTTAAAACCTTACCACCATAAGGACCTGTGGGAGCCAAAATTCTTTCAAATTGTAAAGAAGTTATTACATTTGGATATTTTCCATAACCTAAATCTATTTTTTCTGAAGGGTCATAAATTTCATAACCAGGAGATAAAATTATTGCTCCAACATTTATCTCAACTATTTCTTCTTTTTGATTGAAATCAATTGCACCGGTTGGACATACCTTTACACATGCCTGGCATTTACCAGTTTGAAAATAAATACAGTTCTCTCTATCAATAACTGCTTTATTTGGAACTGTCTGTGGATACATAATGTATATTGCAGGACGATTTGAAAGACCCATGTTAAATTCATCAGGAACAGGTTTTAATCCTCCTTCTTTTTTTGCCTCCTTAATTTTTCCAACAGGGCATATCCTTACACATTCACCGCAACCTGTGCAAAGTTCAATGTTTACATATCTTGGATTTTTCCTCAAAATAACCCTGTAATTTCCTGGTTCTCCTTTTACTTCAAGAACATCTGTTAAAGTTAAAAGTTCAATATCTTTATGTCTTGCAATTTCAACAAGTCTTGGTGCAAGAATACACATTGAACAATCATTTGTTGGAAATGTTTTATCAAGCATCGCCATTACACCACCAATTCCCGGTTTTTTCTCTATCATATAAACTTTTATTCCAGAGGCTGCAAGGTCAAGTGCTGCTTGCATTCCTCCTATTCCACCACCTAAAACAAGGGCTGATCCAATTTTATTTTCTTTCATTTTTACCTCCTCTTATAAGAAATTTCTTTAACTTTATAAAAATAAATTGCAAATGGTCTATAAATTAAATGGGAAAGTTTCCCAAAGGGAAGTTCAATTAAAAGAAAGGATGTAACAACTGCAACATGGAAAAAGTTTATATAATGGGTAAGCATTTCCGTCTCAAAATTTCTCAATATATGAACAAGTATTCCACTTAAACTTATAAGTAAAAGCAAAATTGGAAGTGGATAGTCTTGCCATTCTGACTTTTTATAAATCTCCTCGCCTTTTTTAAATATTCTCTCAAAAAGAACATAGATTGAACCTGCAAGCATTCCAAGTGTTGAAAGATAACCAAGGATTCTTTGAGTTAAATTTGTATAAATTTTCCATCTTAAAAGAAATAGAACAATTATAAGCATCAAAAGACAGCCAAGCGCCATCATTATATGAAAGATATATCTTATTTTGTTTTCTTTTTTTGCGCATTTAAGCATATCTTTTTGGGTAAGCATATTAACTATTATCTCATAAAGGGCAACAAAGAAAGAACCAAAAGAAACTTTTTCACCCTTGAATGTATAATAACCCATCCTTATAACACCTATTAAAAGGATTAAAAGTGGGAAAAGGATAACAAAGAGTGCATAACCCTTTAAAATTCTAAATCCACCTTCTGGAAGGATATGCTCAACTGGCATTGAGGATGGGAAAAAATCTGATGGAGATAATCCTATTTTGAAATAGTGGTAAAGAAAAATTATAAGAAATGAAAGAATTGCAACAATGAAATAGGAAGCTATCCCTACAATTTTTGAAGAAAGGATCTTTGAGGCAATTCTTGTTATATCATATTTAGATATTAAATATCTTCTTAATGTTGCCATTGATAGCCTCGGTTCTGTTTCCCTTGGACAGGATATTGAACAATCACCACAATCGTGGCAGAGGAATGCTTCTATGCTTTTAAGAACAAGTTCCTTTGAACCAATTAGAGCATATTGAATTGGTCTTCTTGGAAAAGAAGCAAAATCCTTTGATAGATTACAAACAACAGGGCAGGTTCCACAGTTATAACAACCCTTAACATCAAATTTACCATATTTTTTAATTTCCCTTAAAAGTTTGGGATTTAAAAGGTATTCCATAAATATCTCCTTTTTATTTAAAAGAAATTTATTTTAATGAAAAATTTAAAAATAATGCAAATAAAATTAATATTTTTTAGGTAAATGATAAAACCTTTCTTTCCATATATAGCCTTCTTTAATAAGGGCTTCCCTTACAGATAAAAGGCAAAAGTAAATTCCAATTAGAAAAGAAAGGGGAAATAAAAGAGTATATTTTAAATCATGAGAGAAATAACTATCTGATATGAATTTTATAAGATAAATTAGGGAAATCTCAAGAAAGGATATTTTTAAAAGAGAAGGGGAAGAAATTAGGATTGCTCTTAAAAAGTTTATAAAAGGTAAAAAGAAAATTATAAATCCAATTATAAGAAATAAAAATAAATACTTATAGGAATAGGAGAAGGCACCAAAAGCACTTTTTATAGTTCCTTTTTTCATCTCATTATAATTTTCATAAAACCGAACCTTTATAAAATCCTTTCCATTTAAAAGTGCTATTTTACCACCATTTTCCTTTGTAATTCTTGCAAGATAAACATCATCTACAATTTCATCCTTAATACTTTCATGCCCACCAATTCTTTCATAAAAATTTCTATCAAACATTAGAAAAGGTCCGATTGCAAAACTTATTCTTCTATCCTTTGAAAAATAAAGAAGTTTTAAAGGTAAAAAGGTTATAAAGGCAAAAGACCATAACGGCATAAAAATTTTTTCCCAGAAAGTTATTACCTCTATTTTTGGTACAAGGGAAAGTAGTGAAAGATTTTTCTCCCTCATTTTTGAAATGGCATATTCAATTGTTCTTTCATTTATAAATACAGTATCTGCATCAGTAAAAAGTAAATATTTACCCTTTGAAATTTTAAATCCTTTGTAGCAGGCATAATTTTTTCCTGCCCATCCTTCAGGAAGAAAATTAACTCTTATAAGTTTTATTCTCTCATCCTTCTTAATATAATCCTGAACTATATATGGAGTTTTATCCTTTGATTCATCATCTATTACAATTATTTCAATATTTTTATAATTTTGCTTTGTAATTCCTTCCAAACATTTTTTAATATTTTTTTCTTCATCTCTTGCAGGAATAATAACAGAAACAAATGGATTTTCTTCAAAAGTTTTAAATTCCTTTTCTTCTTCAAGGAAAAAAATATTTTGAATAATAATGATTAAGAAAAAAATCAGCATAAAAATTATAAAAATGTGTATCATTTCCAATAAGAATTCTGCGCTTTTATTTTTCTCATATAAGGTTCATCTATTATCCTTTTAATACCAAGTAAAATTAGAAAAAAAATACTCATAATTATTTCATTAAAGGGCTCTTTAAAAAGGGGATAAAATACAAATAGTGTGATTATGATTGCAATAGTAATTGATAAATGGAAGTTTTTTGTTAATAAAAATAAAATTAAATATAAAAGGGTGCCCATTAAAACACATTCAGGAAATTTTGAGAATAAAAATCCTGATGCAATTGCCATTCCTTTTCCACCTCTAAATTTTAAAAAAATTGGAAATCCATGACCAATTACAGCAAAAATTCCACAAAGCCATATTAAGAGGTTATCCCTTAAAAAATAAAAGGAAATTAAATATGTAATTACTCCCTTTAAAAAATCAAGAAAAAATACAAATATTCCCCAGAAAGGAGAAACAACATGCCATACATTCCTTGCTCCAACATTTCCTTCACCAACACTTCTTATATCAATTTTTTTAACAATTTTTGCAACAATATAGGCATTTGGAATTGAACCTATAAGATAGGAAATTAAAAATATTAAAAATGTTTTCATTTCATGAATTCAAGGGGATGTTCTTCTTTATAGATTTCTTCTGGTAATTTCCCTGTAAACATTGATCTATTTAATGGGTAAATTGAAGGATCAAATACAACCCAGTATAAATGCCATACTAAAATTGCAAGTGAAGCAAGAATTGCTTCATAAAAATGGATTACAAGGAAAAATTCAATAAACCATTTAGGAAGAATACTTAAAGTATTTTCTTTAAACCATAATGCAAGTCCAGTAATTCCCATAACAATTGTTCCCCAGACAAGTGCCCAGTATTCAAATTTTTCGTAAAAGGTGAATCTTCCAAATTTTGGCTTTTCTTCCTTAATGTTTAAATTATATAGAAGTAAATCCAGAGCATCTTTTATATCTTTTATTTTAAAAATAAGTTCCTTAAACTGTTCCCTTCCCCTTTTTGTATAAATCATTGCAAATACCTTTATTAAAAATGTAATTATCATTAATGAACCTGCAATTCTGTGTAAATATGCTCTTAGAGAACCGCCGAGTATTTTCACAAACCATGCTGACCATATTGCCTCTGGATAGTGATGAGCAAATCCAGTATAAACTAAAACTAAAAAGGAAACAAGGTGAATTAAATGAACTGTTCTTTCAAATTTATTAAACCTTATGATTTCTTTTCCGCTTAATAGGGTATGCCTTTTATTTTCTTTTATCTTTTTTACAAAATCAAGGAAACAATAAATAATCATTCCACCTATTGTAATTATTATCAAATAAATATAAATTTTTCTAACAATATCTATCACCATTGAACCAACCGGGGAAACAACTTCATGAACAGAATGGATTTTTGCAGATGGTTTAATTCCGGGATGGCATCCACCACATGTTTTTGGAAGATTATCAGGATAAGTGGAAGATAAAGGATTTGATGAAGAAAGTATAAGATGA
This sequence comes from Caldifarciminota bacterium, assembly GCA_039803745.1. Lineage (GTDB taxonomy): Bacteria > Hydrothermota > Hydrothermia > Hydrothermales > Hydrothermaceae > JBDRZD01. Next base: position 1,172 of record JBDRZD010000064.1, on the reverse strand, counting down.
ACTCCATGACAAGATGTACAGTTTGCAGAAAGGAGGTTACCTGCTTTTAGAGCAAGTCCATGATAACTTTCATAAAAGGTTGCAAGTCTTTTTTCTGAAAGACCATATCTTTGAATCAAAGTATATCTTTCATGGCATCCTGAACAAGTTTTTGGTATATTTAAAGGATAAACAGGACTTTCAGGAGCCTGTGGTGGTAAAATTCTATGCTCTGAATGACAATCATTACAAACAGGTGATTCTTCAACTCCAACAAGATAACCTTTCCAGTGAACACTTTCAGTGTATTCTTTATACTCTCTTTCATGGCACTTTGAACATGTATTAGGAATCCTGTATTTATTTATTTTTGAATTTGGGCTCACTGAAACATCAATATCATGAACTCCATGGCAATCAGAACATGTTGCTCCTCTTTTTCCTTGAATTATTGCATAATGATGAACACTTTCTTCATAAAGTTGATATGGATTTTTAATCGGTATTTTGAACTTCTTTGCAATCTCTTCTTTTCCATGACATTTTCCACAGGTTTTTGGAAGATTTTTAAAATAAACAGGTGAATTTTCATCAATCTTTGAAATAGTATGAGAACCATGGCAATCATAACAGTGGGCTGCTTCCTCTATTCCTTCTTTAATTGCTTTACCATGAATGCTCCTTGTATGTTCAATATATTCATTTTTATGACATATCCCGCATTCAGGGGAAGGAAGTTTTTCTGGATGGGGAATTTCTTTAACTTCTCTATGACAATCATTACAACTTGCAAATGAATGAACTGATTTTTTTATCTCTTCTTTAATTTTTTTATCATGGCATTCAAAACATTTTTCTTCCTCAATTTTTGAAGCATGATAAATTTTTGGAGCAATTACATTTTTATGGCATCTTGTACAGAATATATTCTTTCTTGAAGGATGAAGAGGAGATTTTGGATCAGAGGGAGATAAAATTTCATGGGTTCCATGACAATCCTTACAATCAGGAATACCCTTTTTACCTTTTAAAAATAAAATGTAATGGACATCATGCTTATAAATTTTTTCAATCTCCTCATGACAGGTGCCACATTCAGGCTTTTTAAGAGGCACATCATGGGGAATTTCCTTTATATCACTGTGACAGTCAGAACATTCAATACCTTCATGAACACCCTTTAACTTAACTTC
>JBDRZD010000063.1:0-8008 GCA_039803745.1 Caldifarciminota bacterium | reverse complement strand
TTTAATAGAAAATCTTTTAAGCATCGCCTTCATAAAACCTTATTTGAAAGAAATTATATATAAAAAATCAGAAGGCAATCCATTATTCATTGAAGAAATTCTAAGAAGTTTAATAGAAAAAGGAGTTTTTGAGAAAATTGGAGAAAAATGGATACAAGTGAAAGATATTAAAGAAATAGAAATTCCTGATACACTTGAAGAAATAATATTATCACGGGTTGACAATTTACCTTTAATGGAAAAAATTATTTTACAGAGAGCAAGTATAATCGGAAGAAATTTCTGGGATATAATATTACAGGAACTTGTTCAAAAACCAGTTTTTTATTATCTCCAAAATCTTGAAAAACTTGATTTTATAAGACATAAAGGAGAATCGGGAATATTTTTAGGAATTGAATACATATTTAAACACTATTTAATAAGGGAGGCAATTTATAGAAATATAATAGAGGAAATGAAAAAGAAGATGCATTCCAAAGTTGCAGAAATACTTGAAAAAATAATATTGCCAGAACATATAAAAGAATATTATAAAATGCTTGCTTATCATTTTGAAAAAGGCGAAATATGGGAAAAATGTGCCCATTATTATTTTGAAAATGGAAAAATTTTAAAGAATAAAAGTCTTTTTTACGAGGCTCTTGAAGATCTTAAAAAGGCAAAAGAAATTTCTGATAAATACAATGTGATGGAAGATAAAAAATTTGAAATAAATTTAAATCTTGCCGAGGCCCTCTCAAGGGTAGGAGAAAAAGAGGAAGCAATTAATATCTACAGTGAAGCTTTTAACTTTATAAAACATCAGGAAGATGAATATAATTTTTATTATTCATTAATAGATTATTATCAAAGTATTAGCGATTATAAAAGTGCATTTAGTTTTTTGGAGAAAGCATTAAATATTGCAAAAGATGATATTAAAAAAATAAAGGCTTTATTAATTCGGTCATGGCTTTATTATTTAACAGGTGCTTTAAGTCTTGCAATAAAGGATTTAAACAATGTTTTTGAAATTATAAATAGAGAAGAAATTAAAGAGGAGGAAAAGAATTCATTTTTAATAAATATTTATAATCGCTATGCTGTATATAAAATGGATGAAGGTAAACTGGATGAAGCAATAGAATATTATGAAAAGGCAATTGATTTAGCGGAAAAAACACAGAGAATTGGAAGAATAGGAGTACTATATAATAATTTAGGGGATACATTGAGATGTGCAGGTAAAGTAGAAAAAGGAGAAGAAAAATTATTAAAAGCAAGGGAATGGGCAGAAAAAACAGGAGACATGCTTTTACTTGCCATTGTTCATAACAATCTTGGTGAATTATATAATGATATAGGGATGAATGAAATAGCAGAGGAAAAATTTAAATTTTACCTCAATTTAAATAAAAAAATTAAAAATAGACTTGGTGATGGCTATGGAAACTTGGGTATTGGAAGAATATATTTAGATAGAGGGGATTTTAAAAATGCGGAAGAAAGATTTTTAGAGGCTTTAAAAATTTTTGAGGAGGTAAAAAGTAAGAGAATGCTAAATTTTGGAAAGTGTGACCTTGTTTTATTAAAAATAAATCAAAGGAAATTTGATGAAGCAGAAAACTTAATTAAAGAAATTTTTAGTTATGCAGTATCTGCTCCCTTAAGAGAACTAATTTACAGAAGTTATGTCTTAAAGATAATCCTTTTATGGGAAAAATATAAGGAAGAGCCCCAAAAACTTGAAGAAATTTTTGAAATTGAAAAGGAGGCAAAAAAATTTGAAAAAAATGTTTTCAATTTTATTTATACTTTAAAATTAAAAGAAAAACTTTATATGGCTTCAAAAAAAATAAACAGGGAAAGTGGAAAATACTATGAAGATTATAAAAATTTAATAAATGAAATTCTTTTAAATATGAGTGAGGATAAAAAAATTTGCTTTTTAAAAAAATATAATGTTATGAAGTGTTTAAATGAATGAAGGAAGTTTTAAAAAAGATTTGATTCTCCTTTTTGGTGATATCACTGGTTTTACAAGACTATCAGAGGAAAGAAAATCTGAAGAAGTCTTTTTAATGCTTAAAGAAATTTATAAAATTTGTGAATTAATAATAAAAAGTAAAAAGGGGAAAATAATTTCATATATAGGAGATGCAATTTTTGCAATATTTGGATTCCCTGAAATTTCTTTAAGAGATTTTGAAAACTCAATCTTTTCATGTTTTGAGATAAATAAAAATCTAAAGAAAAACTTTAATATTTCAATGAAATTTTCAATTCATTTTGGCAAAGTCCAGGTGATAATTGATGAAATAGGTGAAATTAATATTAAAGGTAAAGAGGCAGATTTTGTAAAAGATATAAATAAGTTTTCCTCGCAAGAAAAAGTGTTAGTCTCAGAAAATTTTTATAAAATTTTAAAAAATAAATATCATTCCGCACCTCTCAAAAAAATTAACCTTTATGGTAAAAACCTTTATTTGTATGAAATTGATCTTAAAAAAATAGAAATGGAAAATATTTATGTTTCAAGTCTGATTGAAATTGAAGAAAAAAAAGAAAAATATTTAGAACTCTACCAAACTTCTCATAACCCTGAAGAAATTTTTGAGGCAGGGATAAATCTTATTTATTTTCTTATAAGAGAGGGAAAATTTTTCACAGCTTATAAGATAATTGAAGAGTTAATGAAGGAAACAAAAGATAAAAGTATAGAAAGAATGAGAGTATTACATTCTCGTGCCTGGCTATATTATATAACAGGCAAAATAAACGAAGGTAAAAAAGAAATAGAAGAAGCCCTAAAAATTTATGAAGTAATTGAAAAAAACAAGGGGGTTTTAAAGATTTTCTTAAACACCCTCAATATTTCAGGACTTCTCTCTTACAGGAAGGGAGACTATTTTTCTGCAAAAAATTACTACACGGAATGCATAAAAATGGCAAAGAATATTGAAGAAGAAAAAATCATCACTCATTTTTTAACTAATTTAGGAAATACATATTTTCAAATGGGTGAATTTTTGAAGTCAGAGATCTGTCATAGATTTTCTTACAAATTAAAAAAGGAAAATAAACGATTTATGGATTTACCTGCAACATTCATATCCTATTCAAATTTATTAATTGAAATGGGAAAATTAGAAGAGGCTGAAAGATTATTAGGAGAGAGTGAAAAAATTATAAAAGATTATTCCCTCCAGATTATGGAAATCTACTATTATTATACTCTTGGAAATCTATTATTTTCCAAAGAAAATGGAGGTATTGAAGAGTATCAAAAGTCTCTTTCAATATGTTCAAAGATTGATAACAATTTTCCTGTGCCCATGATACTATCAGGAATCGCAATATACAATTCTTATCATTTAAAGGATAAAGAAAAAACATTCAAAATGATTGAAAAGGCTATTTCTATTTCATCAGAACAAAATAACTTTGAATATTACATACTTTCAAACCTTGCTCTTTTATATGCCCTTTACAGATTCAATGAAAATTGTGATGATTTATTTTCAAAATTGAGTAAACTGATTTACGAGAAGGGACATTTTAGATTCCTTCCAGAGATAGAAAAAATGGGAAAATTAGACAAAAAATTTAAAGAAAATAAAGTTTTTAAATATAAAAGAAACTTAATCATAAAAATATAATTGATTTTTTATTTCCTCTGATTTTATAATTACTTACTTAAAAGGAGGATTATCTTGAACAACAAAAAAGAAGTTCCTGAAAAACTTGATACTCATATAGGTAATGAAACCACCTTTAAAGGTGAAATAAATTCTTCTGGAGGAATAAGGATAGATGGTGAATTTGATGGAAATATTAATGTAAAAGGGTTATTGATAATAGGGAAAACAGGAAAAATAAGAGTAAATGAAGCAAAAGTAAAAGATGCAAACATTGCCGGAATTTTTGAAGGCAAATTGGCTGCAGAAAGTAGGGTTCACCTTGAAAAGGGAGCAAATTTCAAAGGAGAAATAGTTTGCAAAACCCTTATAATTGAAGAAGGAGTAATATTCAATGGAACATGCATAATGGGTAAGGAAACTCAAAAAACTGAACCCAAGAAAACTTAATGCAGGAAAACTCTTTATCAATAATTACTGTAAATTTCAATGGAGGAAAATATTTAGATTATTTTTTAAAATCAATAATTCTTTATCCTCCAAAAATTCCCTATGAGGTAATTGTAGTTGATAATGTTTCAAAGGATTTATCTTTTGAGAAGATAAAGAAAAAATACGGGAATTTTAGGAATTTTTTATTTATAAAATCTGATAAAAACAGGGGGTATGGTGGAGGATGTAATTTAGGTTTAAAATATGCAAAAGGTGATATAATCATATTTGCAAATCCTGATGTAATTATTTTTAAAGATACTTTTGAAAAACTAATTAAAGAAATAAATAGTGAAGAAAAAATTGGAGCAATAGGTCCTAAACTATTAAACCCTGATGGCTCATTCCAACCGAGTTGCAGGAGATATCCAAGGTTTAAATATCTTTTATTTGGGAGAAGGTCATTTTTCTCAAAATACTGGAAAAATAATCCTTTGACAAAGGAATTTATGTATACTAATTTTGAAAACTTAAAAAATGGAAAAATTCCTGTTGAAAGCATAATGGGTGCATTCTTTATAACAAAAAAGAAAGTTTTAGAAGATGTTGGAAATTTTGATGAAAGATTTTTCTTATATGCAGAGGATACTGATCTATGTTATAGGATGAGAAAAAAAGGATACAAAGTATATTATCTTCCAGAAGCAGAAGTTATACATTATCATGGGAAAAGCAGGAAATATCTTGGTATAAAATCATTATATTTATTGAAAAAATCAATCTATCTTTTTTTTAAAAAACATTATAAATTAAACATCTTTAAAAAAATACTTTTAACTCTTGGATTAATTTCGGGACTATTCTACGACCATTTCTTAAAGGCGTTGGGTAAGGAAAAAATATAATGGAACTTGTAAATCTTAAAATAGAAGAAGAGGAAAAAGAAAAGATATTAGAAGAAGCAATAAAAGAAAAAAAAATAGAAATAGATGAGGATGCACTTTTTGATCTTGAAAAAATAGCAATAGGTGCTTTTTCCCCTTTAAAAGGATTTATGAATGAGGAAGAAGTTCTTTCTGTAATTGAAAGAATGAGATTACCTAATGGTTTTCCATGGACAATCCCTGTTATTCTTCAAATAAAAAAAGAAGATTTTGAAAAAGTTGAAAATGGAGAAAGGGTATTCTTAAAATTCAATGATGAAATATATGGATTTATTTATGTTAAAGATAAATACAAAATAAATCTTGATTATCTATGCAAGAAAATTTTTGACACAAAAGATGAAAAACATCCCGGGGTATGGAATTTTAAAAGAAAAGGTGAATTTGTAATTGGAGGTGAAATAAGGCTTATTAAAAAACCATCTCATCCATTTAAATCTTATGAGTATGAACCATCTGAAACAAGAAAGATATTTAAAGAGAGGGGATGGAAAACAGTATGTGCTTTTCAAACAAGAAATGCACCCCATAGGGGGCACGAATATTTACAAAAATTGGCTCTTGAAATTACAGATGGATTATTTATCCAGCCAATTTTAGGAAGAAAAAAAGAGGGAGATTTTTCAAATGACACAATTTTAAAATCTTACGAGGTTCTTATAAAAAACTATTTTCCTGAAAAAAGAGTCTTTCTATCAGGGCTTTCAACATGGATGAGATACGCAGGTCCTCGTGAGGCAGTGTTTCATGCAATTGTAAGAAAAAATTATGGAGCAACCCATTTCATTGTTGGAAGAGACCATGCAGGTGTTGGCAATTATTATCATCCCTATGCAGCCCATGAAATATTTGAAAATTTCCCTGACCTCGGGATTGAAATAATAAAAGTTTATTCTGTTTTTTATTGTAAAAAGTGTGATGCAATTGTTTCAGAAAAGGTATGCAATCATTCAAAGGAGTATACAGAAAATATAAGTATGACAAGAATAAGAAATATTATAAAAAATAATGAAACTCCAGATGAAAAGATTTTGAGAAAAGAAGTCTTTGAAGTTCTAAAAGAAGAACTTTTGAAATAATGTTCCACGAAAAGGAGAAAAGATTATTTATAATTGGGCTTGATGGAGTTCCCTATTCTTTAATAAGGGAATTTATAGAAAATGGAGAACTTATAAATTTTAGAGAAATATTTAAGGAAGGCGATTTTGTTCAAATGGATTCAGTTTACCCAACAATATCATCAGTGGCATGGACCACTTTTATTACAGGATTTAATCCCGGTGGACATGGAATTTATGGGTTTGTGGAACCAAAAAATTTTTCATACGATATATTTATACCAACTTATAAGGATATAAAGAAAAAAACAATATATGACTATTTAAAAGATTTAAAAATAGTATCAATAAATGTGCCTGTAACCTATCCTGTGTTCAAAATAAAGGGAATTTTAATTTCCGGATTTCTTGCTCCTGATTTAAAAAAAGGAGTATATCCTGAGGAAATTTTAAATTTTCTTTTAAAAAATGGGTATATTCTTGATGTTGATCCATGGCTTGCAAGAGAAGGAAAAAAAGAAAAATTTTTAGAAAAAATTTATGAGGCAACAGATAAAAGATTTTTAATAATGGAAGAATTTTTAAATGAAAAAGCAGAATTAAATATATTACACATAATGGAAACGGATAGACTTTTTCATTTTTTCTTCAATGATAAAAAAATTATTTTAGATTATTTTAAATTTGTTGAGAGGAAAATTTCAAATTTTTTAAAAAAAATAAAAGATTATGAACTTTTAATTCTCTCTGACCATGGATTTTGTGAAATAGAGAAAGAAGTTAATATAAATGCCATATTAAAAGAGAAAAAAATTTTAATATTTGAAAAAGAGTTCCCTGACTCTCTTTTTGATATAAAAGAGGATTCTTTATGTTTTTCAATGACGCCAGGTAGAATATATTTAAATTCAAAAGAGAAAAGACCAAAGGCAAAATTTAGGGAAAAGGAGATAGAAGGAAAAATGAAAGAAATTTTTGAAATTTTTAATGAACTTGAATTTGATGGCAAAAAAGTTGTAAAAGAAATTAAAGGTAAAAGAGAAATTTTTGGTGAAAATCCAGAAGGTAATCCCCCAGAATATCTCTTAATTTCCTTTGATGGATTTGATTTAAAGGCAGATATAAAAGATGATAGAATATTTTATAATTCAGAATTGAAGGGAATGCATACCTATAATGATGCTTTTTTATTTATAAAAAATTATAAAATTAAAAAAAGACCGAAACTAAAAGACATTTTACCAACAATTTTAAAAATTATGGATAAAAATTATGAAAAAATAGAAGGGGAGGTTTTGATTTGAAGGAATTTAAGTGGGAAAATATTAAAACTTATTCAATAAAGGAAAGAAAAAATAAGTTAAACATAAAGGATTTCATAAAACTTGAAAATAATAATTTTCTTGAAATAATTCCTGATGTTTTTAAAGCAAAGGAATTAAAAATTCTTGTTGAAAAATTGAAAATTGCAAGAGAAAATAAGAAGAAAATAGTGTGGATGGTTGGGGATGCTGTTATAAAATGTGGGCTTGCACCACTTTTAGTGGAGCTTGCAAAAAATGGATTTTTAACTTCCCTTTCAGGTCAGGGTGCTGTTGCAATTCATGATATTGAAATTGCTTTGATAGGTGAAACATCAGAGGATGTTTCTGAAACTATAAAGGATGGAAGATTTGGGATGGCAAAGGAAACAGGTGAATTCTTCGCAAAAGCACTTGAAAGGGGAAGAAAAGAAAATAAAGGAATGGGAGAAATATTGCCTCTTTATCTTGAAGAAACAAATCCTCCATTCAAAGAATATTCATTGATTTATAATTTATACAAACTAAATATTCCCATGACATTCCATGTTGCAATAGGAACTGATATAACTCATATTCATCCCCTTGCAAAAGGAGAAGATATAGGTTTTGGAACATTCAAAGATTTTCAGAGGTTTTGTGAGATAATCAAA
>JBDRZD010000062.1:0-8025 GCA_039803745.1 Caldifarciminota bacterium | reverse complement strand
GTGAAAAATGAATATGATATTTTGTATGATGATGGGCATGTTAATTAATGCAGGGGTAGAAAAAATTACACCTTCTCTTAAAGAAATGATGAACAAATCTTCCTTTGATGAAAAAATAGGGGTGATTGTGCATCTTTCTGAAAAGCCCGATTTTGAAAAAATAAAAAATCTTTCACCGGCAGAATATATTGAATTTTTAAAAGATTTTTCACAAAATTCCCAGAAGGATATAATTGATTATTTGAGAAAAAATTTTTCTGATAAAATAAATGATTTGACTCCTTTCTGGATATTCAATGGATTTTATATGAAGACAACAAAGGATGTTATTGAAAAAATTTCTGAAAGAGAAGAAATAGAATATATAACTTATGATTTCAAGGTGAAAATTGAAGATGTATCTTCTGAGAACAAAATATTGATTCCTGAATGGAATATTATTGCCGTAAGGGCTGATTCGTGCTGGATGATAGGTTATACTGGAGCAGGAATAGTAATAGGGCATATGGGGACAGGTGTTGATGTCTCTCATCCAGCCCTTGCCGGTAAATGGATTTCACCTTACTGGTATGATGCAGTGAATGGTCAACCTCAACCTTATGATGACAATGGATTCGGGACTCATTCAATAGGAGTAATTTTAGGTGGCGATGGACTGGGTCCGTTTCAAGATGACATAGGGGTTGCACCCGGAGCAAAATTTGTAGCATGTAAATGCTTTAATTCTTCAGGTGTCGGAAATAATTCATGGATTCATGCTTCTTTCCAGAAGTTTGCGGAATGGAGACAAGAATTATATATAGTGGCTGTTTATGTTCCATTTTCCGGTCCACATTCCCTTGAATGGTGGCAGGATATGATAAATCTAAGGAATATGGGGATAATGCCCATCTGCACATGGGGAGGTGGTTCTCCGGGTGATTATGAAATTGTGCTTTGTGCGACACCAGATTCACTTATTCCTGGATTTTTTATTGATAGTTTAAATGTAAAACCTAATATAGCGGCTCCAGGTTATAATATAAGGTCTTCAATTCCAGGAGGAGGGTATACAATAATCTCAAGTAGACCCCTTGCAGCATCACATCTTATAGGGGCATGGGCAATCCTGACGCAGGCGGATTCTGCAGCACCACCTTGCACTCTCTGGTATTACTTGAGAGAATATGCAATAAGACCGGTTCCGCCTGATACATGGCCTAATATATATTATGGATGGGGATGGCTAAATATTTATCAGGCATTAATTCATCTTTTAGGTATAAATATAAAAGAAAATATAAAAATTCAATATGAGAATTTTAGAATCGTTTATAAAAATGGTAAACCCTTTATTGCATTCTCTGTCCTTGATAAAAAGCCAGTCGATTTAAAAATTTTTGATGCTTCTGGCAGACTTGTATATGGTTTTGAAAGAATTTTTGAAAAGGGAAATTATATATTTCCATTAAATATAAAAAGCGGGATATATTTTCTGCTTTTAAATAAATCATCAAAAAAATTTTATATTTTTTAAAAAGAAGCCTTTTCCTTTATAATTAAAAACTAATTTGGAGGAGATATGAAACCGAAAATTCATCCTGAATATGTTGATGCAATTATAAAATGTGCATGTGGGAATGAGGTAAAAACAAAATCTATAAAAAAGGAAATAAGGGTTGAAATTTGTGCAAAGTGCCATCCTTTTTATACAGGAAGAGAAAAAATAATTGATACAATGGGAAGGGTTGAAAAATTCAGGAGGAAATATGAAAAGGCAAAAGAAAAAATTGAAGCAGAAAAGGAAAAAAGAAAAAGGGGAAGAAAAAAGAAAGAAGAGCCTTCTGTCTCTTAAAGCACCAAAACCAATAGGACCTTATTCTCAGGGTATTGAATTTGATAATTTTATATTCCTATCAGGACAAATAGGAATAGACCCTGAAAAAGGCGAATTAAAAGAAGGAATAGAAGAACAAACAAAACAAATACTTGAAAATATCAAAAATATTCTTGAATCTTATGGACTTTCTATGGATAATATTTTAAAAACAACAATTTTTTTGAAAAACAGTGAAGATTTTCAAAAAGTTAATGAAATATATTCAAATTATTTTAAAGAACCCTATCCTGCAAGAACTACTGTAATTATTAAGGAACTCCCTAAAAATGCACTAATTGAAATAGAAGTTATTGCTCATAAATAACTGACAGAATTTGGCATTTTCATATGTTATAATTAAAATATGAAAGTTCTTTATGTTTTTGAACCTGATATAAAGAATAAATATTATATTTTACTTGAAAAATTAAAAGATTTTTATTCAAATAGAAATAATTTTATCCATTTCGTCCCTACCCTTTACAAAAAAATTTTTCTTGAAGAGAAAATAAAGGAGTTTTTTAATGAAAGGAAATATGTTTTTATTCCAGAGATTCATACACCTTCAAGTTTCTGTGAAAAATTTATAAAGCCTATTTTAAAAAAAGAAATAATTTCTGATTCAAAGGGTTTTTTATTTTTTCATTTTGCTTTAAGAAAAGATAAAAAACTCATTAAAACTTTTTATAAAAAAGAGGAAATAGCAGGGCTTGAGAGTTTTTCAAAGAAATTATTTAATACATACAAATTAATAAGAAATTATTACCCTTATGGTAAATTTTCAGAAATAATTAGAAGAAAGGATATAAACGATTTTCTATCAATGTATCCATTGCTTTTTGAAAAAATTGAGTGTTCTTTTAATTTCTTTGATGAATTTGAATCTTTTCTTGAAAAAGAAAATCTTTTGATTGAGGCATTTATGTTAAAAGAGACAGTAAATAATCTTGAAAACTTTAAATTTGATTATGTTTTGATTGATTCTTTTTTTGATTTTACAGAGATAGAAAAAGAGTTTTTTAATAAAGTTATAGATATTTCTGATAATGTTTTTGCAACAATTGAGGATTATAAAGATGAAAAAATAAGAAAAATTCTTGACAGGACTCTGGAATTCTATAAAGGAAAGGGATTTGAGATTTCAGAAATTAAGGAGGGTGAAAGAAGAAAGAAGATTATAAATTTTTTCAAATTTCCTTCTCAGGATGAAGAAGTTGAAGAAATTTGTAAGAAAATTATTTATGAAAGAATTAAAAATGGTAAAAATTTTTCTCGTTTTATGATTTCCTTTCCAAATTTAAAAAGATACGCAAATCAAATTGAAAGAATATTTTATATTTATGGTGTTCCCTATCATATTAATTTAAAAGAAAGTATAAATAATTTTTCTGAAGCAAAAGTTATTTTTTCTTTAATTGATGTTTATATAAGGGACTTCTCTTACAATTCTTTTATAAATTTCATTACCTCACCCTTACTTTTGAAAATAGATTTTGAATTCAGAGAAATAATATCAAAATATGCAAGGATTGCAAATATTCTTACCCAAAGGAAGTACTGGGAAAATTTAATAAATATCATTTCTGAATTAAAAGAAGAAAAAAGTTATGAGAAAAAGATTGACGAAAAAGAACTTGAAATTATTAAGAAAAATATCAAATGGATATTTGAGGTTCTTGAAGATATAGATTTAAAAGAAAAAAAAGAGGTTAAAGAATGGATTTTCTTTATTAAAAAAATACTTAAAGAATTTGGCTATTTTGATGAAATCAATAATATAAAAATTTCGATTTTAAATAAATTTAATGAACTTTTAGAATTTGATCAAAAAATTACAATTTATGAATTTAAGAATTTACTTTATAAAATTTTTGAAGATGAAGAAATTGAAGCAGGATTAAGGGAAAAGGAAGGGGTAAAGATAATAGGACTTTTTGAATTAACAGGAATTGAAAATGAAGTTCTCTTTTTTGGTGGAATGAATGATGGCGATTTTCCAAAAATTCCAGAACCTGATATACTTCTTCCAGATAGGTTAAAGAGACTTCTAAACATTCCTGATAGAAAAGAGATAATAATAAGAGATAAATTAAATTTTGAAAAAATAAAGAACAATTTTGATGAGATAATATTTACTTTTCCTTCAGAAGAAGACGAGAGATTTTTGTTCCCCTCTCCTTTTATAGAAGATTTGAACGAAGTTAAAGAGGGCTTTGAGGAAGTAAAAAAATTTTATATAGGTGATATAGAGAAAGAAATTGAAATAGGGGAGAGGATGAAATTTTCTTTATTTGATAATTTTAAAGAAGAGGTGAATTTTGCAAAAGGGTTTTTTAGAAAAAATATTTCAAAAATTTTTCCGAATAAAGAGATTTATGTAACTGATATTGTTTATTATTACAGGTGTGCCTATAAGTTTTATTTGAAAAATTTGTTAGGATGTGAAGAAATAGAGGAGCCCGAGCCTGCTTTAAAAGATATAATAATAGGAAGGGTGGTTCATAAGTTTATGGAGAATTTTATCAGGGAATTTAAAAAGACAAATTGTGATTTTAAAATGTTTGAAAATATATACAAACTCACTTTAAATAGTGTTATCAAGGATTTTAATATTCCACTTCCTTTTAAAATATATCTTAAATATTATATCAGTTATTTTGAAGATTTAATAAAAGAGAAAGAAAGGGAGAGAAAAGAAAATGGGTTTATTCCACTCTATATTGAAAAATCCTTTAGGAAAAAAGAAGATAATTTTATAATATATGGAAGAATTGATAGAGTTGATTACTCTGAAAAGAAAAAATTGTATGAAATTATAGATTATAAAACAAAGGCAGAGGAGGATGAAATTGATAGATTACAACTTTACCTTTATATTTTTCTTGCAGATGAGATATTTATGGAAAACAACAAGTGCAGAGCCTCAATTTATTCTTTTCAGGAGAAGGAATCCTCAAGCCCTAAATATAAGGAAGAACTTGAAGGAGAGTTTAATGAAAAATTTAAACAAATACTCAGCCATATGAAATATGGTGATTTTAGTGCAAAACCATATAAAAACCGAGAATGTGAAAATTGTTTTTTTAAAAACTTTTGTCCGCTATGGATAAAGGAAAAATAATTTTGTCGCCGGATTTTTGGGTTATACTTTCTGCACCTGCGGGTTCAGGTAAGACAGAATGGCTTTCAAAAAGATTTTTAGAAATAATAAAAAGGGAAAATATAAATCCTTTAAAAATTCTTGCAATAACATTTACTGAGAAGGCAGCAGGTGAAATGAAAATGAGGATTTTAAATATGGCGAAAAATTCTTATCCTGAAATATATAAAAAATATGAAGAAGAATTCATGATGCTTAGAATCTCAACAATACACTCTTTCTGCACAAATTTTTTAAGAAGGTTTGCTTATGAAATAGGGGTTCCTCTTGGTTTTGAAATTCTTGATGCTCCTGCTGCAAAAATCTATTTTGATGAAAAAGTTGATGAGTTTATCCTTGAAAGAATATTTAAAAAGAAAAAAGAATATGAATGGATTCTTTCAGCATCAGCATTTTTTAAATGGGAAAGGTTCATAGATTTTCTGGAAAATTTCTTTAATAAAAGACCATTGAGTGATAACCTTTTTTATAAGATTTCGAAACCAGAAGAAATTGTGAAATTTATACCATTTGAATTTGAAAATTTAAAAGAAAACTTAGAAAAAATTAAAAAACACATAGAAAATTTTGAATTACCGGATTATGATATTCTCATAGAGAATCCAGAAGAAGTTTATAAAATTATAAAAATAATAAAAAGAATTGAGAATAGAATAGAGGATAAAGAACTCTTCAGGAAATTTAAGAATAACATTTATACTCTTTTCTTCTTTCATTTCACATTTTATATTTCATTATTCTTTAAAGAAATACTTGAATACTATTTTAAAATGAAATCCTATGAGGCGAAAGTTGATTTTCCGGATATGGAATTCTTTACTTACCAGATTCTTAATGAAGGTAAAATAGAAGAAATTGATAATTTACTTGAAGCATTTGATGAAAGAACAAGCCATATACTCGTTGATGAATTTCAGGATACAAACTTTCTCCAGTGGAAAATAATAGAAAAATTAACAGAGGAGTGGAGAAGTGGGTTTGGTGCAAAGTTTGAAAGGGGTGAAAATACAAGTCTATTTATAGTTGGCGATCCAATGCAATCAATATATATGTTTAGAAATGCCAATGTTAAAACATTTAAAAAAGCAAAGGATGATATAATTTTATGGATGGGAGAAAAAGCAAAAGAGGAAAATTTAACTGAAAACTATAGAAGTCTTATAAGTATAATAGATTTTGTAAACAAAATATTTTCAAATGGCAGGGAAATTGATTATGTTCCATTTGCTAAAAAAAGAAATAATGAGGAGAAAGGTTTTGTTGAGATTATAATAAATGAAGAAAATAATGTGGAAAAAGAAATAAGGGCGATTGCAAGAAGAATAAAAAACTTGATCGGAGAAGAAATTGTTTATGAAAAGGGAAGCGAAAAGAAAAAGAGATGTGAATATAAGGACATAGCGATTCTTTTGAGGAAAAGAACGCATCTTAATCTTTACGAAAAAATACTCAAAGAAGAGAATATTCCATATTGCATAGTAGGGGGGCTGGGTTTCTGGGACGAACCAGAAATATATTTTCTTTCAAATTTTGTTGAATTCCTTTCAGAACCTTCTTATAATTACGGGCTTTATCTCATTTTAAAAACTTTATATAAATTAGAAGAAAATGAAATACTTAAATTAAAATTAAAGGGAAAGAATTTATTTGACTCCCTTTCTTTAAATATAAAAAAGGAAATAGAGGATCTTAGAAAAGGAATAAGAGAAAAAGGGTTAACAAAATCATTGATTGATTATCTTTTTAAAAAGGAGTTCTTCAAATATATTGGTTCTGATATCCAAAAAGTAAAAAATGTGTTTAAATTTTTTAAAATAATTTTTGAATTAGAGAAAACGAGAGGGAATATTTCTGCAATTGCATCTTTTCTCAGAAAAATCAGGGAAAACAAGGATGAACCAAGAGCAAACATATTTTCAGAGGATATGAATGCAGTAAGAATATTAACAATTCATAAAGCAAAGGGGCTTGAGTTTTGTATTGTTTTTATTCCTGAGTTGCACGAGATAAAGATAAGAAAAAAAGATGAACTTATTTTTGAGGAGGATGAAACAGGCTATTCCTTTAAGATATATCCTTTTGAAAAAGGCAAAATTGAATCAAAATTTTATAAAGAATATATAAAAAAACTTGATGAGGAGAACAAAAGAATTTTATATGTGGCATTAACAAGGGCAAGAGACGGTCTTATTTTATCTGGGAAATTTAATTTTAAGAAAACACCGGATCCCTCAAAGAACGCCTTTCAATATGTTCTTTATCATGCTGGAATATATAAAGAAGGTGAAAGATATAATACTCGCTTGAAATTTGAAAATTTAAGAATTTTAAAATGTGAAGAAATAGAAGGTAAAGAAATAAAAGAAGTTGAAAGAATTAAAAAGGAAAGAATTGACTTTGAAAGAAAAATATATTTACCAGAAAAAATTTTATATTCTTCTTTTTCTCATTATTATTCCCAAATTTTTGGTGAAATAATGCATAAAATTTTTGATGCAATCTCAAAAGGGATTTTAAAAGAAGAAAACATTGAAATTTTTATAAATAATTTAATTTCTCAAACAAAGATTCTTGAGGAAATTAAAGAGAAAATCTTTGAGGAAATTTATTTACAGATTAAAACACTTAAGGAAAATAAAATATGGGAAAACATAATACTTCCAAAGGAAAATTCTTTTTCAGAAATAGAATTTATTTATAAAGAAGATGGTGAGATAAAAAAGGGGAGAATAGATAGACTCATTTTAAAAGAGGATTTTGCAGAAATTTATGATTATAAAATAAGTTTTAAAAAGCAAGATGAAAGGACAAAGGAAAAAATAACAAAAGAATCAATTCCTCAAATAAAATTATATAAAGAGGCTGTCAAAGAATTCTTTGGAATTGAAAAAATAAAAGGATATTTAATATTCACAAAAGAAGGAGAAATAAGAGAAATAGATTAAAAAAGCAGAGTTAAAGATAAACCACATCAAGCCTTAACATTTTTTCACCTCTTGAATACTTT
>JBDRZD010000061.1:0-8172 GCA_039803745.1 Caldifarciminota bacterium | reverse complement strand
AAGGGAATCTGGATTTTCCCAAAATAAAAGGAAGTGTTGGAGGACCTGATCAATATGGATATATCTGGATAGATAATGATACAACAGGTATCCCAGGGATACCAGAGTATAACTGGATAGATATAACACCTTATGGGACAGAAGTTCAAGGACTTGGTGATGATAATGTTGTTGGTCCTTTTCCAATAGGTTTTCAATTTCCCTATTACTGGTATAAGGTTGATAGATTCTGGGTTTGTTCAAATGGTTTAATTTCTTTTTCTTCTAATCAAATGTGGTCACCCCATCAAGGTGGCAGCCAGATACCGAGTCCCACTTTACCAAATGATTTGCTTGTTGTTCTTGGTGGTGATTTAAATTTCAACCTTGGAAGGGGTAAAGTTTATTACTGGTCAAATGGTCAGGATACACTGATAGTATCCTTCATTGATGTTCCTGAATGGCATTTTGGAACAGATACTCTTGGTTCCCATACATTTCAATTGATTCTTGATAGAAATGATTCAACAATAACATTTCAATATGGACCACAAAGGGGTAAATTCAATTATGGACACCCTGCTGCACCACCTGCTTTTGGCATAGGAATTGAAAACATTACAGGACAGATAGGATTACAATATTTAAAAGATGACACACTTTCTCCAAATATGTTTCATGAAGGACTTGCAATAAGATTTTATCCTCCTGAAACAACAACCTACCAGGTTACAGATTTAACCATGTATGAAATAAGCCCGAACAATCAAGGATTTTTCCTGATTCAGAATGAAGGCTATATTCCTTATGCAATTATTAAAAATTCAGGTAATTTACCTGTTAGTGCCTATCAAGCTTTTTGTAGAATAAGAAGATTACCACAAGGCACGATTGTATATAATGATACTGTGCAAATGGGTTCAATAAATCCTGGCGAATTTGATACAGTTTATTTTGATGGATGGACTCCCTCTATTGCAGGTAAGTATGAGATAATTGAATGGGTAAAAACAGCAGGAGACCAGGTTCCTATAAATGATACTTTACATGCTGATGTTCCAGTGGTTCAAAGGAGCAATTATGTAATTCTTGATTTTATAAATGATACAACTCAGGCAAACTTTACCCACTGGATGGGTTCAGGCGGTGGATGGGGAATGAGATTTGTCCCACCTGATACTTGTGAGGTTATTGAAGTTCGTGTAATGCTTGCAGCGATGAGTCAGGCAGGTATGGCTTATATTTATCTTTATGATGATGATGGACCAGGTGGACTTCCCGGGACCATCCTTTATCAGACAAGTTATTATGTAAGCAGTTCTACTCCTATGTGGTATACATTGAATACCCAGAATTATCTTTACAAAGAAGGAGCACTATGGGTTGGATATATTCAAGGTGGTGTTGAAGGACCTGATTTTGCAGTTGATGTAGCACCACCTTATTCAAGAAATACCTATGAATATACCGGTGCATGGGCTCCTTATAGAGATCCATTTACTGATGGATGCATAAGGATGGTTGTAAATTTAATGATTTCAGCAGAAGAAAAAGCCCATGAAAAAAATATGGATAAACCAAGAATTTATAACAATATGGATGGGAAAATTGTTCTCTATCTTCCAAAGGCAAAATCAAAAAAGATAAAAATATTTGACGCAACTGGTAGAGTAGAAGTGCCCGAAAAAATCAAATGGGAAGGCGAGAAAGCAATTCTTAATCTTGATAAATCTAAAAAAGGAATTTATTTTATAAAAACAGAATCAGGGAAATTTAAAATAGTTTATGTAAAATAGAATTAACCAATTTCTTTTTTCAATTCGTAAAGTAAATTGAGGGCTTCTTTTGGTGATATTTCATCAACATTTATATTCTTTAATTTCTCTATTATTTTGTTTTCCCTTTCAAAAAGTTCAAGCTGGGGGTGCTCAATCTTTATATATTTTTTTATTTCCATTTTACTTTCAAAGAATTTTAAAATTTCTTTTGCCCTTTTAATAACATCTTCAGGAATGCCTGCAATTTTTGCAACATAAATTCCATAACTTTTGTCCTGTGTTCCTTTTACTATTTTTCTTAAAAATATAACTTCATCTTTCCATTCCTTTACAAGACATGTATAGTTTTGCATTCCCTTTTTATTTTCAGCAAGGTTTGTTAATTCGTGATAATGGGTTGCAAATAGTGTTCTTGCTTTTAATTTATCCACTATTTCCTCTGATATACTCCATGCAAGTGCAAGCCCATCATATGTTGATGTTCCTCTTCCTATCTCATCAAGAATTATCAAACTTTTTTCTGTTGCATTATTTAGTATATTTGCTGTCTCAGCCATTTCAGCATAAAAGGTTGAAACACCCCTTGATATATCATCAGATGCTCCTATTCTTGTGAATATTCTGTCAACAATACCGATCCTTGCTTCTTTTGCAGGAACAAAGCATCCACACTGTGCCAGAAGAACAGTTAATGCAACCTGCCTTAAATATGTTGATTTTCCTGACATATTCGGTCCTGTTATTATCCAGAAGAAATTTTCGTCATTCAATTCTGTATCATTTGGGATGAATTCCTCTACGAATTTTTCAACAACAGGATGTCTTCCATCCTTTATATATATTTCTTTTTCATAAGTTATTTCAGGCTTTGTATATCCATATTCCTTTGAGACTTCTGCAAAAGAAATGAGCATGTCTAAAAGGGCTATTTTATCAGAGATGATCTGTATCTCATTTGCTTTTTCAATTACTTTTTTCTCAATATCCTTTAATATCTCTTTTTCAATTTCTTTAATTCTTTCTTCACCACCAATTATCTTTGCTTCAATTTCTTTTATCTCTTGTGTTATAAATCTCTCTGAATTTGTAAGAGTTTGTTTTCTTATATAATCTTTTGGAACAAGATGTAAATAGGATTTTGTAACTTCTATATAATATCCAAAAACTGAGTTATAACCGATTCTTAATTTTGGTATCCCAGTCCTTTCTCTTTCCCTTTTCTCAATCTCTTTCAACTTTTCTTTACTGTTTAAATTCCATTCCCTTAGTTCATCAAGTTCCCTATTTACTCCCCTTTTAATAACTTCGCCTTCTCCTATTTCAGGTGGATTTTCGTTTACCCTATTTAAAATTAATTCTGAAATCTCTTCTGTATCAGGTATTTCATCTTTTAATTTTTTGAAAAAATCAATTGGTGCTTCCTCTAAAATTTTTTTTAATTTTGGAATAAGGCTTAAATTTTCTCCCAATTTTCTTATATCCCTTGGATGATACCTTTCATAAACTATTTTTGAAAGAGTTCTTTCAAGGTCACAGAATTCTTCAAGTATCTCTTCAATCCCTTTTTTTAAAAATGGATGTTTTATTAAAGTTTCAACTGCTAAAAGTCTTTCTTCAATTTCCTCTTTGTTAATAAGTGGAGATGTTAAATTTTCTCTTAAAAATCTTTTTCCCATCGGTGTTTTTGTTCTATTTATTATTTCAAAAAGTGTTCCTCCTTTTTCTTCAGGATGTATTTTTTCAACTATTTCAAGATTCCTTTTTGTGAGTTTATCAAGTATCATTCTTTCCTTTAAATTTAAAGGTTTTATCTTTTTTATATGCTCAAGTTTCTTTTTCTTTTTTTCTTCAACATAATCAATAAGGTAAGAGGCTGCAATTATTCCCAGATTTCTTTTTATTCCAAAACCATCAAGGGATAAAACATTTAAAAATCTTAAAAGTTTTTTTTCGGAATTTTCCATATCATATATGTGAGGTTCATAAAAATTTAAAGGAACATTTTCAAAAAATTTAAAAATTTCGTTTTCCTTTGGTATAAGAATTTCGGAGGGATTAAACTTTTCCCTTATTATCTCTATTTCACCAATTTCAATTTCTCCAACAATAAATTCTCCTGTTGTTATCTCAATTAAAGAGGTGCCCAATTTATTTTTATATGGATAAAAGGATGCTATAAAATTTTTTTCTTCGGGTTTTAAAAGTGAGGGAATTGTTATCGTTCCAGGAGTTAAAACTTCAATAACTTCCCTTTTAAATAATTTTTTACCTTCCTCAATTTGCTCACATATAGCAACTTTATATCCTTTTTTTAATAGTTCTTTTATATAAGTTTCAGCAGCCTTAAAGGGGAAACCAGCCATCGGCACTCTTTTATCCTTTGAAACTGGTTTTGAAGTTAATGTTATTCCTAAAACTTTTGAAGCAATTTTTGCATCCTCATAAAAGAGTTCATAAAAATCTCCCATCCTGAAAAGTAAAAGTTCTTCTTTGTGTTTTTCCTTTATAAAATGGTATTGCTTTAAAAGAGGAGTTAACTCCATTAAATTTTTATGAATGAAAACTCACCACCACATTCAGGACAGAAAAATCTATAATCTTTGCTTTTATAATTGCAGAATCTGCATTCATACCCCTTTTTAATGTAGATTGTATTCAATTTTCTATCAAATTTTTCAATTAATTTTATATCTTTTATTAAAACTGCAATTTCGAGCCCCTTTTTGTTAACCTCTTCATCATCACTTTCTATCTCTTCAAGTATTCTTTTAACCTCACTTTCTTTCCCTTCTTTAAATAAATATTCTGCAAGAAAACATCTTGCAAGTTCGTCATTTCTCTCTTCCAAGAATCTTTCAAAGGATTCATAATCGCCTTGCTCAAATAAAAAATTTTCAACCTTTTCATACACTATTTTTTTAATATTCTGGTCAATCTGAAGTGCCTTTTTATAATAATCAATTTTTTTATCCTTATTTTCTTCCATCTCTGCAAGATAAAAATGTGCAATAGGATTTTTATCATATGTCTTTATGGATTTTATGAAGAATTCCCTTGCTTCTTTATGATTCCCTTCTAAATAGAGGTTTTCACCTGCTTTTGAAAGATAAAAGGAGAATTCTTTTTCTGTAAATTTTTTTTCTTCAATCAAAATTGTCTTTTTTAAATCTGCTGCTTCCTCCCACAAATTATTTTTTTCAAGCGTATACAAGAGTTTCTCTTTTAAAATCTTTTCTTTTCCTTTGTATAACTTATTTGCCTCCACAAGGTATTTCAATGCATTTTTATAATCCTTCATCTCAAAATAGTCAAAACCAATTTCCATTTTTAGTTTCCTTTCATCTTCCTTCTTTAATTTTGGTGTTGCAAGTAAACTTTTATGAATTTTGAGTGCCTTATCAGGGAAACCTTCTTCCCTTAATTTAATTCCAAGATTTAAATATTCCTCAAAAGAAAGATATTTCTCTTTAAAGAATTTATCAACTTCTTCAAATAGTAACATCTTCCTTCTTCTCCTCGGATTTTATTCCTGTTTCTTCCATCATCATTTTTCTTAAATTATGTATTTCCTCTTTCAAATTTTCAATTTCCTTTTTCTGTTTATGTATTTTTAATCTATAAATTATTTCTTGGTATGCAGAAAAGAGCCAGGCAAAAAAGGCACCCAATAAAAAAGAGAAGAACATTATCCAGAACACATGTATATCTTCAAAAGTATATTTGAATAAATAAACATTTACCCTTTCAATTGAATTCTGAAGGAATACAAAGAGTAAAATAAAGAAAAAGATAAGATAAATTAAAAGTTTTATAAAATACACTTTTCAACCTCCTTTAAATTTTCTCCTATAAGTTTTCTTCCTTTTAAGTCTTTTATTTTACAGGTTATAAAAGAGCCTTTTTCAAATTCGCCCTTTAAAAGAATTTTTAAATTTTCTCTTGTTATTCCCTTTGAAAAGCCCCTGTATTTCTCCGATTCCCCCAATATCAAAGTCTCATATATTTTCCCTATCCTTTCTTTTCTTCTCTCTATTATTCCCTTTTCAACTTCATTTATTAAAATATTTAACCTTTCTTCCTTTATTTTTTCATCAACTTGACTTTTAAAAAAAGATGCGGGTGTTTTTGGTCTTTTAGAATATTTGAACATGAACGCCATATCAAATTTAACTTTTCTCACAACATCAATTGTATCTTCAAAATCCCTTTCATCTTCATAGGGAAAACCAACAATTATATCAGTTGTTATAACAACATCCCCCAATTCATCCCTTATCATATTTATCAAATCAATATATTCTTCTTTTGTATAATCCCTTCTCATTAGTTTTAATATTTTATTTGAACCCGATTGAAGTGGCATATGAAACCATCTTGAAATCTTTTCAGAATTTTTTATGGTTTTTATTACTTTATAAGAAAAATCTCTCGGGTGAGGTGAGATATATTTTATCCAGAATTTTCCACTTATTTTATTCAGAATTTCCAAGAGTTCAGCAAAATCGTATTTCCCATCAAAATATGAATTTACATTCTGCCCTATTAAAACGATTTCTTTTACTCCCTTTTGGATAAGGCATTCAACCTCTTCTTTTATTTCAAAGGCATTTCTTGAAATTTCTCTTCCCCTTGTATATGGAACAACGCAGAATGAGCAAAAATTATCACAACCATGCATTATTTCAACAAATGTACTTATATCAAAAGGCTCCTCAATTCTTTCAAATACTTCTTCCTTTGAGAAGTTTAAAAATAACCTTTTGCTTTTATCCTTTTCCCATTCTTTTATTATTTTATCAATAAAAGGATAATCCCTTGTCCCTATTATTATATCAGCACCAATTTCAAACAATTTATCTTTCTCATGATGCGGAATACATCCTGCAACAATTACGATTTTCCCTTTCCTTTTATATTCCTTTATATACATCTTTGCCTTATTTTCTGCCTTTTTCCTTACAGAACATGTATTTATTATAACAAAATCAGAATTCTCGGGATTTTCTTCAATATAATTATTTTTAACCAATTTTTGCCTTATAATATGGGAATCCCTTACATTCATCTGACAGCCAAATGTTATTATACTGAATTTTTTCATTTTCCGTATTTATAATAAGCAGCACATGCTCCTTCTGATGAAACCATTAAAGCACCAAGGGGATTTTCTGGTGTGCATATTTTTTTATAGGCAGGGCAATCTATTGGTTTTTTTCTTCCCTGCAGTATTTCTGCCCCAATACATATCTCATTTTCCTTTGAAATTGTTTCTTCCTTTATTAAATTTAATGCATCAAATCTTTTATATTCCTTTTTCAAAATAAATCCTGAATTTTTTATTACTCCTATCCCTCTCCATTTCATATCACCGATTTCAAAAATTTTAAAAATTGTTTTCTTTGCATTTATATTTCCTTCTCTTCTTACTGACCTTTTATATTGATTTATAACTTTATAATTTTTTTCTTCAAGCGCCTTTATTAAAATATAAATTCCTTCAAGTAAATCAAGGGGTTCAAAACCTGTCACAACAATTGGGACTTTGTATTTCTCAGCAATTGGTTCATATTCCTCATATCCCATAACAGTGCAAACATGTCCTGGTGCTAAAAAGCCGTTTATTTCACAATTTGGGGAATTCAAAATTGCTTCAATTGCTGGAGGAACTCTTACCTGTGAAATTAGTACATAAAAATTTTCTATATTATTTTTTTCAGCAATTTCTATTGCTTTTGCATTCATCGGAGTTGTTGTCTCAAATCCAATTGCAAAGAATACTATTTTTTTATGAGGATTTTTAATTGCTATATCAATTGCATCAAGGGATGAATAAACCATTTTAACATTTCCACCCTTTGCTTTTGCATCAAGCAAACTTCCTTTTGTTCCTGGAACCCTTAACATATCTCCATAAGAACATAATATTATATCTTCTCTTAAAGATAAAATATAGGCATAATCAATCATTTCAATAGGTGTAACACATACAGGGCAACCAGGTCCATGAACCAAAATTATATTTTCAGGGAGTAATGTATCAATTCCCTCTTCCAAAATTGTATGGGTCTGGCTTCCACAAATTTCCATTATAATCCATTTATTCTTTGCTATCTCTTTTATTCTTTTTAATAGAATTTTTGCTATTTCTCTATTCTTATACTCACTTATAAATTTCATCTATTTCCTTAAAAGTTTCAAATATCTCCATTGCCTCTTTTTCATCAATCACGCTTATTGAAAAACCAACATGAACAATAACATAATCACCTGCTTTTGCTTCAGGGGTAAAGGATAAACAAACTTCCCTTTTAACATTTCCAAATAGGACTTTCCCCATCTTAATTCCATCCTTTTCATAAGTTTCAATTATTTTACCGGGTATTCCAAGACACATATTTTAATTATAAAGGAAAAA
>JBDRZD010000060.1:0-8285 GCA_039803745.1 Caldifarciminota bacterium | reverse complement strand
ACATATTTTTCCCATTTATTTCACCCCTCTTTGTTCCCATTTTTTTCTCCTTAAAAGTTTTAATTTACTTAACATAAATTTAAGTATATTAATAATAAACTAAAAAATAATATTTTGTCAAGTATGTTTGAATTTTTTTTAAAATAAACTTTATAATTTAATCTATGACCTTTGAAAAAGATATCGGAGAGAGAATAAGAAGATTAAGAAAATCAGAGGGAATAACTCTTGGGGAACTTGCAACAAGATCAGGAATAACAAAATCTGCACTTTCTCAGATTGAAAGAGGACTAATAACTCCTTCAATAATAACATTTAAATCAATACTTGATGCACTTGGTTTTACATTTTCAGAATTTTTTGAAAAAGAGGATAAAGAAAATTTGTTTATTTTTAAAAAAAATGATTATAAATTTCTTGATAAAGAAAATATTGAATGTTTACTTTTAACACCTTTTGGTGCTCAAAAATCCTTTGATATTTTTAAAATTACAATACCACCTCTTTCAAGGAGCAAGGAAGAAGGTTCGCATGAAGGTGAAGAAGCCGGGATTATATTAAATGGAGCAGTTATTTTTCATTTTGGAAAGAAAAAGGTAAAAATAAGAAGAGGGGAAAGTTATTTGTATATACCGAGAAGAGTCCATTATTTTGAAAATCGTTCAAAGAATAAACCTGCTGTTCTTATCCATATCGTATATCCACCAAATATACAGGTTTTTTAATCAGGATAAAAGAAAAAAATTTCCAATTCTTACATTTTTTAAACCTGCTTCTTTTGCTCTCTCAAACATTTTAAAGGCTTCATTTTTCCTTGTTGTCCCTATATCCTTCATTTCAAAATGGGGAGCAAATGCAAGGAGTGCATAGGGAATATCAGGGTCAAAATTTGCTATAAATTTTGCAATATTTCCAACTTCCTCTTCGTTAATATAACCAGGAACCATAAGTGTAGAAACACATAGATGCTCTTTTGCTTTATCCTTCAAAATATTCACACATTTCTCAAAATTTTTAAAAACTTCTTTACCATCATATCCTGTTAAAGCATAATAGATTTCTTTATTCCATGCCTTTATATCAAATTTTAAAATACCACCTGACTCTTTAACTATATAAACAATTTCCTCAAGAATTTTTTCATTCCATAGTCCATTTGACTCATAACAGATCACAATATTCTTATTTATTGCCTTTTTTGCTATTTCAATGGAATGGAGTGCCTGTGTTGTAGGATCCCCTCCAAAAAAACATATACAATAAACTTTTTCATGAATTGCATCAATAATTTCTTCAGGGGTAACACCTTTTTCATTTTCAGGCTCTAAATATCTAAAATGATAATTCTGGCAAAAAAGGCAATTTAAAGAGCATGTTTCATAAAATATTGCAAGATTATAATAACCTGTCTTTCTATGTCCTGAACAAACCCAATCAGCAACACAGTTTGTTGGAAGTGGATCATAATAATACTTTAAAAATCCCCTTTTTTTTGAACCAATATTAATCAGTTTATTATTCTCAACCTTCCTTAAACCACAAAATCCATATTCACCTTCGCCAATTTTGCAATCTCTTTTACAAAGCCCACATTTTATACCACTTTCAGGTGGAAAAGGAGGCAAATTGAATTTTTTTCTTGAAATCTCATGACTCTTTTTTATAAGAGGAGAAATTTCATTAAAATTTTTTAAAATACAATCCCTGCAAAAGGGAATAATTTTTGAAATGTAATCATATTCATTTAAACAGAGGGTGCATTTCATTTTCTTATTTTTATAAGTACAATAACTCCGGCAATAAAAAAGATTATATTTGGAATCCAAGGAGCAATAGGAGGGGGAAGTTTTTGCGTTTCACCAAGTGCTCTTGATACCTCCATAATTCCCCAGTAAATGAAGGAAACAAAAGAACCAAGGGCAAAAGCAAAACTCCTTCCCCCTTTTTCAAGGGTAAAGGAAAGGGGCAACGCAAAAAATAGGGTTAAAAGACTTACAAGCGGAAAAGATATTCTTGAATGGGCTTCAACAATTTCTTTTGAAAAGTCCATCCCCGCATCTTTTTTTGACCTTATCAAGGATAAAATCTCAAAAATATTCATCTGGTCAATTGTTTTTTCTTCTCTTAAAATTACAAGAGGAGATGATTTTAAATCATCATAAAATTTCTCATTATATTTCCTAACATACTTTATGTCTCCACCTTCATCAAAAATTCTTTCCATAACTTCATAAAATCTCCATCCATTCCCCTCAAAAATTCCTGACTCAGCATCAATTCTCCTTAAAAGCCTGTTTTTTTCAAAAGTTAAAATAATTATATTTTTGGAATACTCCTCTTTTGAAGAGATATATCCAAAAATATAGAAATTCTTTCCTCTCTTTTCTAAAAAGGTAAGATCAATTCCATAAATCCTTTCACTTGGTGGGGGAATTTTTTTAATATGTTTATAATTTATCTCTATAAATTTTTTTTGAGATAAAGGTTTTATAAATTCCTGATCTATAAAAGATGATAATGTTAAAAAAAAACCAAAAGAAATTATGGGAATAGAAAGTCTTGTAAGATTTATGCCCGATGCTTTCATTGCAACAATTTCTTTTTTTCTTGCGAGATTGCTTATTGAGAAAAATGGAGTTAAAAGTAAAGAAGCAGGTAAAAGCAGAACATAAAGGTCAGGAACCTGATATATATAATATTTTATAATTACAAAGAAGGGAACTTCTGCTTTTAAAAATCTATCAATTTTTTCAAAAAAATCAACAACAATATAAAGAAATATAATACCAAATAAAAAAATAATAAAATACTTTGAGAATTCTTTAAGAAGGTATCTATCTAATTTCTTCACCTCATATTTTTTTCATTTCTTTAGCATATTCAAGAACAATTTTCCTGACACCACTTTTATAAAAAAGAATCTCAGCCTTTCCATCATAAATATTTAATATTTTCCCTATTCCAAATACAGGATGGAATACCTGTTCACCCTTTTCAAAATCTACCTTTCTTGTGATATCGGGTTTATTATTCCATATGTATGTGTCAGGTGGAAGATCAAATAAAAATCTGCTTGGCTCAAGAAAACCTTTACCTCTTGCAAATCTACTCCTTGTGTATAAAATATAAAGTTTTTCTTTAGCCCTTGTCATCGCTACATGAAATAACCTCCTTTCCTCTTCAAGCTCTTCATCTGAATCAAAGGCTGCTTTGTGGGGAAACACCCCATCTTCAACACCCGTTATTATAACACAGGGTGCTTCAAGTCCTTTGGCATTATGAACAGTTAAAAGGGGAACGAGCTTCCTTTTTTCATCATATTCATCTGCATCTGTTTTAACAGCAACCTGAGAAAGATAAGCAAGTATTGATTTGTCTTCGCTTCTTTCACAAAATTCTTTTGCAGATGCAAGAAGTTCCATAACATGAGAAACTTTATCTTCGTATTCTTTTTCATCCTTGCAAAGGGTTTTTAAATAATCAAGATAATGAATTTTTTCGATAAGAGTCGAAAGAACATCAAAAACTGTTTCCCTTTTTGTAAAATCAATCAAAAATTCAAAAAGTTTCTTTGCTTCGTTAAATTCTTTTTTATAATAAGAGGGAACTTCCTTTTCAGAAAGAGAAAGAAGGGTCTCAAAAAGACTCATTTCCTTCTTTTTAGCAATCTTTTCAAGAAAGTTCAGCCTCTTCTCTCCAAAACCCCTTGGTGGAACATTTATTATTCTTTTAAAACTTATATTATCTTTTGGATTAACTATAACCCACAGATAGGAAAGTAGATCTTTTATCTCTTTTCTATCAAAAAAATGTATTCCCCCGATTACTCTATAAGGTAAATTTTTAATTGTGAATACTTCTTCAAAAGGACGGGATTGGGCATTTGTGCGATAAAGAACAAGATATTCATTCAATTCCCTTTTTTCCTTCATTATTATTTCATAAACCTTTTCAGCTTCGTCCCTCTCATCATCAGCCTCAATAATCTCTATTAATTCACCATCTCCTTTTCTTGTATAAAGATTTTTCCCTATTCTGAGTTTATTCTTCGAAATTAATTCTTTTGCTGCTTTTAAAATTCTTCCATAAGATCTATAATTTTCCTCAAGTTTATAAATCTTAACATCCTTGAAATCATTTTTAAAATCAAGTATATTTTCAAGTTTCGCACCTCTGAATCTATAAATAGCCTGATCCTCATCTCCTACAACAAAAAGGTTTCTATGTTTTGAGGCTAAAAGTTTTAAAAATTTATACTGAACATAATTTGTATCCTGAAATTCATCAACAAGGATATGTTTAAATTTTGATGCATATTCCTCCCTTATTTCGTTATAATTTTCTAAAAGATAAACTCCATAAAGAAGTATATCATCAAAATCCATTGCATTTGCTTCTTTAAGTTTGCGATTATATTTAATAATAACCTCTCCTTCCTTATTATTCTCTATCTCATCAACACCTATCTTAATCCTTGATATTCTATGGAGCATAAAGTTTATACTCTCCCCTTCTGTCCTCATTATCTCCCTCAATATGTTCTTCTGATCCTCTCTATCATAAACTGAAAAATAAGGTGTATAACCAATTAAATTAGCATACCTTCTCAATATCCTTAATATCAAAGAATGAAATGTTCCAAGCCATATTCCATTTATCTCTTCTCTAAGCAGAGAATTCACTCTTTCTCTCATCTCGTCTGCTGCCTTGTTTGTGAATGTTGTGGCAAATATATTTTCTGGTTTTACATTTTTATACTTTATTAAATAATAAATCCTGAAAGTTAAAACTCTCGTTTTCCCTGTTCCTGCGCCTGCAAGAACAAGCGCAGGTCCTCTTTCATGACTGACAGCT
Source organism: Caldifarciminota bacterium (assembly GCA_039803745.1). GTDB lineage: Bacteria > Hydrothermota > Hydrothermia > Hydrothermales > Hydrothermaceae > JBDRZD01. The sequence goes on along the minus strand of JBDRZD010000060.1, from coordinate 3,431 downwards.
TTTAATTGCTCTTCATTTAAAAATTTTTCAAGTTCCTTCATATTTAATCCTTCCAATTAAATCAGTTGTTGAAAAACCGTTAAGGTAAGGAATTATTACAACCTTACCTTTTCTCTTCTTCACAAAATCTCCTCCGACAACTTCATTTTCTTTATAATCTCCACCTTTAACAAGTATATCAGGTTTAATTTCTTTGATAAGTTTAAGAGGGGTCTTTTCATTAAAAATAACAACATAGTCAACTCCTTTTATATTATCTATTATAAAGCTTCTTTCCTTTTCTTTCAAAACAGGTCTTCCTTTCCCCTTTATCTTTTTAATTGAAGAATCACTATTCAATCCAACAATTAGCACATCTCCAAGTTTTTTTGCTTCTTTTAAAAGATAAATATGTCCTTTATGAATTAAATCAAAACAGCCATTTGTAAAAACTATCTTTTTCCTTTCCTTTTTAAGTTTTTTTACAATTTCCTTTATTTTTTTTCTTGAAACAATCATCTCATTAAAAAATTTAAAACTTGTGGATAAATTCCCAATAAAAATGTAAAAAATAAAAGAATAAAAATCAAAAAAACTTTAAAAAATCTTAAATTAATTCTATCTATACCTTTAAACATTTCTCCTGCAATTTTAATATAATAATAGGAAGAAATGGCGGAATTCAAAAAAGTAATAAATGCAAAAATTTCATATCCTTCTGAAATAATAAAGCCCAGCATAAAGAATTTTGCATAAAAACCACCTGTTGGAGGTATTCCTATAAGGGAAAGAAGAAAGAATAGGGAAGCAAAAGATAAGAAAAATGAACTTTTATTTTTTAAATCTGATAAGGTCATTTCTTCGTTATTAAAGGACTCTAAAGACAAAAGGAGACCTGAATGAGAAACTGTATAGATGATTAGACAGAATAAAAGGACATTAAAAAGGACCTTTGATTTTATAAGAAAAATTAAAAGTATATAACCTGAATGAAGAAGAGTAGAAAATGCAAAAATCCTTTTCAATTTTTTTTCAAAAATAAGAATTATATTAGATGAAAACATTATAATTACTGAAATAATTCCTATAGAAAGAGTATCAAAACTTATTTCCTTATTAATAGAAAATAAAAAACCAAATAAACTTATTTTAGTGGGTATTGAAATAAAGGAAACAACAGGAAAGGGTAAAGATTCAAATATATCGGGTGTAGCAAGATGAAAAGGAACAAAAAAAACTTTAAAAGCAAACCCTGTAAATAAAAATAAAATTGAAAGAATATACAATGAAAAAACTTCCTTTTCCTTTAAAAAGGCATAACCCAGGTTCCCTGAATTTAAATAAATTAAAGAAAGTCCAAAGAGTATAAAAATAGAGGAAAAGGAACCAAGAATAAAATATTTGAGAATTAGTTCAGGATACAGCTCGGCTTTTTTAAAGAATGCAATAATTATATAAATCGTGAAGGAAAGATATTCAAGGGAAAGAAAGGAAAGAAAAAGATTTTCTGAACGGATTAAAAGAAGCATTGCAAGGAGTGAATTTAAAAGTAAAAAGGGAACTTCTTTTTTAACAATCTCTTTTTTAATATAATCCAGAAATATTAAAATTGAAATAAATGAAGAAAGAATTAAAATTAAAGAAAAAATTCTTGTTTCATAAGAAAAATTTAAAAAATAAGGATTTCCAAAAATATTATTTTTTAAAAGAAAAAATTCAGAAAAGACGGCAAGTAAATGGGAAATTATAATAATTCCAAAAAAATAAAAAATTCTCCTTGTGAAAAGATAGAAAATTAATGTTAAAATTATTCCGGAAAAAATAATTATTTCTGTTAAAAAAATATTTTTTATTTCCATAAATTTGGATAAATTCCTAAATAAAACATTAAAAAAATAAGAGGTATAAGAGAAATTATTTCCTTTAAATTTAAATTCTCTATTTTTCTGCTTTTATATTTTCTGAATGAGAATTTTATTAAAAAAGATAAAAAATAAAGGCATATTGACATAGTGCTTAAAATACTTATTATGAAAAGAAAAATAGATTTTTTAAAAATGCTATAAAATATTAAAAATGTTCCTGTAAAATTGTTAAGACCGGGAAAAAAAATTATTGATAGAATACTTATTAAAAATATAACTCGAAGAAAAGAAAGATTATTTATAATCTCTCCTATTTTTTCAATTTCAAAAGTTTTTTCTCTTTTATACATTGAACCTGAAATAATAAAAAGTGCACCCATTGTAATGCCGTGATTAAATAATTGAAGGATGCTTCCATTAAAACCCTCTTCCTGAAATGTGAATATTCCAATCATTATAAGCCCCATGTAAAAGAGATTTAAATAAGCAAGAATTTTTTTAAAATTCCTTTGTCTCCACAGGATTGAAGAAATATAAATTATAGTGAAAACAGAAATAATTATTATCAGGTTTGAAATATCCTTTGAAAAACCCGGGAAAATTTGAAAGGCAATCCTTATAATTCCATAAATACCTATTTTTAAAATAACCCCTGAAAGAATAACAGAACAAAAAGCCCTTGAACCTGCAATTATTTTAAAAAACCATTCTGGAAAAATAAAAGTATTTATTAAAAATGGAAAAATAAATAAAAAAAAGATTATTCTTTCAAGATTTTTTGATAAGGAAATTTTTGATAATTCAAAAATATCAAAAGAAAAAAAACCATTTAAATTTTTGAAATAAAACACAAGGATTAAAATTCCTGTAATTAAAAATGACGAGCCTGTAAGCAAATAAATCAAAAATTTATAAGCACTATATTCTATTTCTCTATTTCCAAAATTCTTAATCATGAAAAATAAAGGAACTGGTAAAAGTCCAAAGAAAATATAAAAAAGAAATAGATCACCTGATAAAAAAGCACCATTTATTGCTATTAAAATCAAAAATGACCAGATTAAAAATTCTTTTACTTTTTCTTCAATCTCCTCTAAAGAAAAAATAAGAGAAGTTATATAAAGAATTAAATTTAAAATGATGAGTGAGAAACTTAAATTGTCAATATAAAGGGAAAAATTTATATTAAAGAATTTTATCCACTGAAATGAGTATTTATATGGTAAATTTTGAATATTTATAAAATAAAGAAAAGTTAAGGTCTGAAATAGAAGAGAAAATAATCCAAAATAAAATAAAATATTTTTGAATCTGGATGGTATTAAGAAAATTATAAAAAGAGAAAAAATCGGGAAAAAGAAAAATAAAAGAAGAATCATAAAAATAATTATAAGGATATATGTTTGAATTTTTCAAAAAAATCCCCCGGCCACGACCTACTCTCCCATACCCTTGCGGGTATAGTACCATCGGCCCTGGGCGGCTTAACTTCCGTGTTCGGAATGGGAACGGGTGTTTCCCGCCCGGTATGGTGGCCGGAGGAAGATTTTAAGTTTAAAGGAAAAAAAGAAAAAAAGTCAAATATTT
>JBDRZD010000059.1:0-8930 GCA_039803745.1 Caldifarciminota bacterium | reverse complement strand
AGTTGACAATAAACACAGTTAAAATTGCATGTTTTATGGGGTAACAAATCAACTCCAAGGGATCTTCCAAATCTTTTTGATAAAACAGGTCCATATAAAAATCTTTTCATAGAATTTAATTATAAAGGAAAAAATCCTTAATTTCCTCTTTATATTCTTCTAAATCTTTTTTCCATTTTTCTTCAATTTCCTTATAATCAAAATTTTTTTCTATCATTTCCCTTATATAAGAATTTCCAGCAAGTAAATCAAAGGGCATTTTATCTTTTTCAAATTCATAAGGTGGATTCTTCCATTCAAATTTTTCAGGATAAACATTTTTTAAAATCTTTATTATTTCAACTCCAGTTTTAAATGGTTTAAATTTTTTTCTATTTTTTATATAAATTTCAAATCCTCCACATATTTTACCTTTATATTTACTCCATAAGGGTTTAAAATAAGTTGGCTTTAAAATAATTTCTTTTAAATTTTTAAAATGTTTTTCTATTTTAAATGGCTCAATAAAATCAGCACCAAAAATTTTAAAAGGTCTTGTTGTTCCTCTTCCCTCTGATATATTTGTTCCTTCAAATAAGCACATTCCAGCATATAAAAGACATGTTTCAAAATCAGGGATATTCGGTGAAGGAGGAATCCATTTTAAATTTAAATCGTCAGAATAATATTTTCTTTTCCACCCTTCCATTTTATAAACCTTTATTTCACATCCTATCTTAAATTTTTCATTTAAATAAATTGCAAGTTCAGCAGGTGTCAATGCAAATCTTACAGGAATAGGATAATATCCAACAAAGGATTTAAAATTTTTATCAAGAATAGGTCCTTCAATATCAATACCATTTAAAGGATTTGGTCTATCAAGAATTATGACTTCTTTTTTGTATTTTGAGCATTTTTCAATACACATCATCATTGTCCATTTATAAGTATAATACCTTGAGCCAGTATCAGGAATATCTATTATTAAAATATCAAATTCATCAAATATATTTTCAGGAATAAATGGTCCTTTTTCTCCATAAAGGCTTATAACAGGTATATTATTAAAATATTCATCTTCTATTTTCTCTTCCATCTGTTTTGTTCCAAAAAGTCCGTGTTCAGGAGCAAGTATAAATTTTAAATTCAATTTTTCACTGATTATTTTAAAAGTAGGGATTAAATTTTTTGAAGTAGAGGAGTGATTTGTTAAAATTGCCAATTTTTTGTATTTATATTTTTTTATTCCCTTTAAAAATAAATCAATTCCTAATTGCATTTTTAAATTATAAGGAAAAGAAATTTAATTCTGAAACCTGTTTATTTTTGTAAAGCAATTTACTTGACAATTTTTCTTTCATATTATATAATTAAAAAAATTAAAAAGGGAGGTGGGATATGGTTATAATAAATATGTTGATTTTGTTTCCTATAATTGTCTCACCATATAATGAATCAAAACCAGAGATTGAAAGAAGAAATTCAGGTTATATAATTGTTTATGAAATGGAAGGTAATAAGATATATGGAGCAAATTTAAATTTATATGGAAATTTAATTGATACTTTTAAGATAGCCGAACCCCTATGGAATGGAGATTTAAAAATTCCAAAAATAGCAAGAGTTAGTAATGATACCTTTTTTGTAGTTTATCAATATGAGCCTCATATTCCCATTTCTGATTCAGTGTATTATTCAATCCTTGGGAGAAATATATTCTATGTTGATTCAGTTTCTCTCGGGCAGGAAAAAATATTATATGAAGGATATTGGAGTTATGGGGAAGTCTTTGGTTATTTCAATCCTGTGATTAAAGGTGGAGTTTCAGGCTTTCTACTAATGGTGCAGGCTGATATGATAGAACCAGTTGCTATTATTAGTGCTAAATATTCTTTCCGTACTCCAACCGGGGAGACTATAAATACTTATGATGAAATCAAGAAGGGAATGTATGCAGCAGATTTTTGTAATTCTTGTTTTTATATGATTGATCGGGGTCGATATCCTCCCCCCAGTGACACCATTGTTATATTTAAATTTACCCAAACTGGAAATATTTTAGATTCCAATTTATTATATAATACTGACTTTTGGTATACTTTCCCACAAATGCAAGTAGAAAATGAGTATTTAGCAGTTGTTTTTCCTTTTTCAAACCTTTCCATTTATTTTTTTCATACAATTGATACTTTAAAAAATATTTTTAATACAAATTTTTCATGGACTAATTCTTTTAAATTGCTTTCTAATTCTTCATATTTTTATTTATTTGTAGCAAAAGGAGATACATTAAAAGGACAGAGATTTTTCCATAATGGGGTTCCCAAGGATTCATCTCCCCAGACTATCTATATTGATGATTTACCAGTTCAAAATATTGATGGTATATGGGATGGAAGCAGATTTTTTATAGTTTATGAGAAAAATAATGATTTATATGGTCTATTTGTAGATTCATCATTTGTTGAGATTAAAGAAAATGAAGGATACGAGAAGTATAATAGAATTAATTTCAAGGGTTTTGTTTTAAATAAAATTTATACCCCCTTTTTTAAAAAAGACATCTTAATTTACAGTATTATGGGATACAGATTTCAAAATAAGCAGGTTGCCCCTGGTGTTTATATTGTTATTCATAAAGGAGAAAAATCAAAAATAATCTTATTAAGATAATTTTTAACAATTTTATTTGAATTTTTTAAATCAAAGAGATATAATAAAAAACTTTCTATATGTTCAAAAAATTTTTTATTTCTATCTTCACTTTTATTTTTCTTCTTTTTATTTTTTTATTTTTTCATTTTTATATCACGATACCAAAAAAGGAAGGGATTATAACTTTAAAAGGGGTTAGGGATACTGTTATTGTTAAATTTGATGAATATGGAATTCCATGGATTAAAGCAAAAAATATTCATGACCTTTTCTTTGCTCAGGGTTTTATCCATGCTCAAAATAGATTGTTTCAGATGGATCTATGGAGAAGGATTTGTGAAGGAAGATTATCAGAAATATTTGGTGAAAAAACATTTAAAGTTGATTCATTTTTTAGATTGATTGGGATAAGAAGGAATTGTGAATTCCTTATGAATTTTCTTTACCCTCTTGAAAAGGAAATACTTGAAAGTTATTCTCAAGGGGTGAACGCCTTTATAGAAAAAAATAAAGGGCTTTTACCTCCTGAATTTTTAATATTAAGATATGTTCCAGAAAAATGGGAGCCAGTTAATTCAATTGAAATTGGTAAACTCATTGCTTGGGGTTTAAATTTTTCATTTAAGGGCGATATGATTTTTAATGAAATAAAGAGTAAAAAGGGTGAAGAAATTTTAAAAAAAATATTACCTTCTTATCCTGTTGATGCACCTTTTGTGGGGAATTTAAGTTTTGAAGAAGAAATTAAAGAAGTTGATAATATTTTATCTATTTTAAAAAATTTTTATAATTTCAATTTATCATCAAATGCCTGTGCAATAAAAAATGGAGCATTTTTATTAAATGACCCCCATCTTGAATTTACATTTCCACCTGTCTGGTTTTTCAATGTATTACAAATTGATACATTTACTTTAACGGGTTTTTCAGTTCCAGGTGTTCCTTTAATTATTCCTGGAAAAAATTCAAAAATAGCAGTAGGTGTAACTTCATTATGTCTTGATGAGGGTGATTTTATAAAAATAAAAAAAGAAAATATTGATACAATTTATGAAGATATAAAGGTGAAAAACAGGATAAAAAAGATAAAAATTTTATTAAAGGAGGGCTTACCCGTTATAAAAGAAGAAAAAGATACCATACTTATTTATTTCTGGAGAGGATTTTTACCTTCCCATGAATTTTATTCAATATATAAATTATATTTATCAAAAAATGTTTTTGAAGCAAAAGAGGCTTTAAGAGAATTCAAATCCCCTTCTTTAAATTTTATAATTGCTGATAAATTTGAAAATATTTTATATATTCCCTGTGCATGGATTGAAAGAAAAAGAGAAATTTCAATTTTACCAAGGAATGATTTACCTGGGCACTTTTTATCTTTTGAGGAGACTCCTTTTATTTTAAATCCATCCTCTGGATATTTATTTTCAACAAACAATCCGCCTTTGAAGGAATTCCCCTATTATCTTTCCGTTTATTTTTCTTTTTCTGCAAGAGCAAGAAGATATGAAGAGAATTTAAAAAGGTTAAAGGAAATAAATATTGATTCATTAAAAAATGTTCAGAATGATATAAAGAGTGAATTTTCAAAATTTGTTCTTGAAAAAATTTTTAATGCTTTAAAAAATGTAAATTTAAATAAAAAGGAAAGGAAAATTTTAGAAATTTTGAAAAGATGGGACCATTCCTTTGATAAAAATAAAATAGAGCCATACATTTATTCAAACTTGGTTCTTAAAATTATGGAAGAATATTTCTTTCCTTTACTTGGTGATACTCTATATAAGGAATTTATGAATTTATTTTTTGTTCCTTTCTCTTCTTTTGAAATCAATTTAAAAAATGGTAATATAAATGATGAAATAATAATTTCGGCTTTTAAGAAATTTTCAAAGGATATAAAATTTGAAAAATATGGGAAATATGCAAAGGCAAAATTTAAGCATCCTTTCTCAAATATTTTCTTTTTAAATAAATTTTTTACAAAAGGACCAGTAAGCGTTTCAGGAAGTCCTGAGACCCCAAATAAAATGGGTTATTCCCTCTTAAAGCCCTTTGATATTATTGAAGGACCATCAATGAGAATGATTGCTCATCTTAAAAATGATAATATTTATATTGTTTTACCACCAGGACAAAGTGGCCACTTTCTTGATAAAAATTCTTCTGATCAGTTAAAATTGTGGGAAAAAGGAGAGTATATAAAGGTTGAGGAGAAGAATTTTAAAAAAGAATTGAAAATTTTATCTAAATAAATTTCCTTAATCTATCTATCCTGTATTTTAATAAAATATTTAAAAATTTTTCATCTTTAAAAGGATTTTCCTTTAGAAAATAAAGATGACTCTTACATCTACAATCAGAGGAGCCAAAATTTTTAATGAATCCATCAGAAATTTTTTCAATTTCCTTTGAAATAGAGCATTCAAGAAATTCTGATGCCCTTATTGGTATTGGCTTAATATTTTCAAGATAGTGGATTAGATAATCTATATGCCATCTTAATTTCTTTTTCTTTCTTAAATGTCTTTTAATCCTTGAACTTAAAGAATTCATTGAAGAACCTATATAAAGATAATGTCCTTTTTTAAAGAATATTTCTCCAAGTCCCCCAATTTTCAAATAAATTTCTTTTTTCAATTCCCCATAAATAATATAACTTCCTTTATCTTTTCCTTCTTTCTCATAAACATGCCATGGTATTTTAAGTTCTCTTATGAATTCAAAATTTTCATTTTTATTCCATTTTATTGAAATAGCCTTTATAATAATTTTCATCCGAAGACGCCATAGGGTTTCTGAAAATAAAGGGTCTGTATGGAAATCGGGTAAAAAATATTTTACATCAGGATGATGAACTATAAATAAAATTGCACCGTTATTTTCAGCAAGAATTTCAAGATGTTTTTTACCCCTTAAAGTAATTGCGTCAGGAAACATTGCTATTTCACCACTTAAAAGAGTGCATGATTTAACTTCAAGGGGTAAAATTTCTTTGCCTTTTTTAAGAACAAAATCTATCCTATGGTTCTCTATTTTAACCTCTTCTTTTATTTCATAATCTTTAAATTCATATATTATTCCTTTTTTTAAAATTTCCCTTGCCACATTATTTGTATAATGTGTATCAAGACATATTATATTTCCGTTCCTTTCTGCTGCCCATACTTTAAATTTATTTTTTATCCTTTTTAAATAAATTATTTTCCCAGGAATCAAAATTTCCCATAATCTACCCGGATTCGGAAGATAAGCCTTTATTCTTTTATTATTTAACTTGCATTCAACAGTAAATCTATTTATTCTTTTAAGAAAAAATGCCTTAATTAAAATTTTTCTTTTTACCTCCTATTTCTCCTTCTCCTATCCTTATTTCTTTGCCCTTTATAAGAGAAATTATATTTTCTTTTATTTCAAAAGCAAGGATTACAAAGAGGGCAAGAATACTGAATATTATTTTTATAGGAAAATGGTATAGCCATAAAAGAAAAGGATAAAGAAAAATAATGAGTAAATAAAGAATCACTGGGATTCTTGTTAAAACAAGTAGTATTATTGCAAAAATTGCACTTATTACAAAAGCCTTTGGTGAAACAAAGAATAAGATTGCTGTTGCACAGGCACCTCCTTTACCACCTTTAAAACCAAAATAGATTGGATAAATATGTCCTATTGCTGTGGCTATTCCTGAAAGGATTGAATAAAATTCTGAACCAGAAAATTTATAAGTGATTATTAAAACAAGAAATGTTTTCAATATATCAAGTATTCCTGCAATTATTCCCCATTTCCATCCAGCAAGTGCAACAAGGTTTGATGCACCTGTATATCCTGTTCCTCTCTTTCTTAAATCAGTTTTAAAAAATATTAATGAGAGAATCTGGGCAAATGTAAAAGAACCGATAAGGTATCCAAAAATTAAATATATCAAAATATCAACTTTCATGTTCTTTATAAAAGGCAACACCCAAAAATCCTATTCCTGCACAGGCTGCCCATAAAGGTAATGGAGGTGTTTTGTGAAATTCGCCTTCAAAATTTTCTTTAAAAAATTCTATTATTTTTTCCTCATCCTTTTCTCTCTCACATCCAAAGGTAAAGGCAATTACTTTATCTTTTCTTTTTAAATAATTTTTCATTAAAAAATCAATTAAACCTTCAACTTCCTCTTTAACAAATCCAACAGTTTTAAACTTACCAAGTTTAAGAGAGATAAGAGGTTTCCCTCCACGCATTGTTATATATTTAATAATCATACCAGGATTTTTTATTATTTTCTTTAAACCTTCAACAGGTCTTACCCTCAAAAGTCTTTTTGTTTCTCTTATTGTAAAAAACATTTCAACTTTATAAGATACATCTTGAATTTCTTTCTCAATTTGCAAAGGAGAAATACTTTCATCAAGGATTTTTTCAATATTTTTAAAAATTGGTATTCCTGCTGCAGGACCCGCATTCAAAGTATCAATAACATGAACATTAATATTTTCCTCTTTTAATTTTTTTGCAACAAGATTTGCTGTTTGTGTTATTCCACTTATTGTTGAGCCAATATGTATTGAAATTATTTCCCTGTCTTTATATTTTCTGTAAGTTTTAATTAATCTTTCAGTTGATATACCGGATGGTCTTAAAATTTTGCCCTTTTTCATAAAATATAAAATTTCTTCATAACTTTTTTCACTGAAATCTTCTCCATTTTCTGAAAAAAGATTAACAGGCACAATTTCAATATCATATTTTTTAACAAAATCACCTGGTAAACCAACACCTGAATCAACTATTATTTTTCTCATTTAAAAAATTATATAGAATTCCAAATTTAATTTTCAATAATTTATTTCCTGATTGCAAAATTTCTTTTTTTTCTTTATAATATTTTTCAAATTTTAAAGGAGGTTAAAATGGGTATAATTTATACAATACTTTTAAGTTTTGACTTAATTGTTCTGGATTCAATTGACCTGGGGAATTATGTAAACGGAATAAGTTTTGGAAATGGAAAGGTATGGGCTGATGAAAACTATGTTGACTATATTTATAAAATAGATCCAAATACCATGCAGATAATCGGCAGTTTTTATTATTCAGGTGGACTTGATGGACTTGCCTTTGATGGAACATATTTATGGATAGGTTATTATCCCAATCAGATACATAAGATTGATACATTGGGTAATCAAATAGGTTTCTGGCAGAGCCCTGGTGCAACATATTCCTATGGAATGGCTTATGATGGAACTTATTTATGGCATACTGATAAAAATTTAAAAAAGGTTTATAAACTTGATTATTCAAATCCACAGAATGTAATTGCAGAGTGGAATCTTTATTTTAACCCAAGAGACATTGAATGGTATCAGGATAGATTTTTTATAACAAGTGAAATCCCTTCCCAGAGGATTTATGTCCTTGATACATTAATGAATGTTATAGATTCTGCAAATACAGGATGGAGAATAGTTTCAGGAATTGGAATTGGGGGAGGTTATTTATGGGTTGGAACAACAGCACAGCAAGGATTTTTATATAAATGTGATTTATCTACAATAATAAAAGAAAATTTTTCAAAGAATAATAAAATTGAATTAAAAATTTTCCCCAATCCCTTTTTTAGAGATTTAAATATTATTTTTAATTCTAAAGAATTTATTAAAATAAGCCTTTTTGATTTAACTGGCAAATTCATCAAAAAAATTTATGAGGGTAAAAATTCTTCTTCCTTAATTTCATGGAGTGCAAAAGACATTGAACCCGGAATCTATATTTTAAAAATTGAAACACCCGGTTATAATTTAAATAAGAAAATTATTTTCATGGGCAGTAGATAATCCTGTATAATTTTCTTTGTTTGTAAAGATCTTAAAAAGGAGTGAAGATGCAGTTCAAGGATGATGGGAAATTCATAACATTAATAATGCAAAATGAAGAAGATTTTTTAGAAAATATTAAAAAAATTGTAGAGGAGTTCAAGAAAGAAAAAATTCTTGCTGTTGTTTCAGCACTGGGGATGCTTAAAGAAGTTAAAATGGGATACTGGAATGGAAAGGAATATGAAATCCATGAAGAAAAAGAACCTTCTGAACTTTTGGGTATTTCAGGAGTGATAACTCCGAAAACCGACCCACCTTATCATTTTCATGTTATAATTGGAACAAAAGATGAAAAAGTAAAAGGTGGACATTTGATTTCTGCAAAAGTTTGCAATACAGTTGAGATGTTTTTGACAAAGGGAAATATAGATGTAGAAAGAAAAGAAGAAGATGGGTTAAGAAAGTTAAGGATAAAAT
>JBDRZD010000058.1:0-9596 GCA_039803745.1 Caldifarciminota bacterium | reverse complement strand
AGAGAAGATAAAATTCAAAAAGAGAAAAAAATTAGAAAATAATGATAATAATGAGGAAGATTATTATCCCCCAAGAGAGTATCCGGGACGTAATTCTATGTGGATTAGGGAAGAAAATTTAGGTATGAAATTTAGTGCTAAAGAATTGGAAAATTATATTACTTCAACTTCTCCAGATGAGACAACTTTCATAGGGATAGAAGGTGAATGGGGGAGTGGAAAAACTTGGTTGATAAAATATACTTTAGAAAATTTGGAAAATAACAAATGGGTAAAAATTGAATTCAATCCATGGCTTCATACAACTCCTAATAAATTGAAAATTGATTTTATAACTACAATTGCAGATGGATACGGAAAAGCAACTGGGAGAGCATTGTCAAGATGGAGTTCTGCATATGTAAACTTAATATCCTCAATATCAGAAACTAAACCGAACTTTCCTTTTTTAAATTGGTTTTTAAAATTATTCACTATAAATTTAAAAAGTTCTCCTTCGGCGGCAAAAGAATTTGGAGAATGGATTGAAGAAGGTTGCAAGAGATTAGTTGTTTATATTCAAGATATAGATAGATGTGAAAGAGAAATGATTTTATCCCTTTTGAGACTACTAAGGGAATCTGAATTGTGGAAAGGAGTAGTAGTGCTTATAGAATATAATCCTATGGAGTTAGAATCCAAAATTGTTGATTTACATAAATATATTGACATTCACTTAAAATATACTCCATCTCCTGAAGGCAAAATAGACTTATTTATAAAAGGTATAGATAATTTATTAAAAAAACAAGAAAAATTAAATAATCAGGAAAGAAAAATTTTAGAAGAATTAAAAGACATATTGGTAAATCCGCAATATAACATATTTTATAAAAAAAATATAATCAATATAATAAAAACAACTAATCTTAGAATTATTCGGAAAATTTTAATTGATTTACCATTTATAGTAAGAAGAACTTTTACCCTTTCACTAAATATTTATCATTTTTCTATAATTAAATTTTATGAACTTTCATTTCCTGAGATATTTGAATATTTCTTCCGAATGCTTTATTACAATGATGATTTGCAAAAAATTATAGAGACAGATCCTTTATTAATTTCAGTAGAAAAAGTTTTAAAAGAAAAAAAGAATACAAACAAAATTCTTGAAGATAAATTTGAAGAATTAAAAAGAAGGATGGATAATAAATTAGAGAATAAATGGGAAAAAATTAAGGAATTTTTTGAAAATTTGGGATTTTTTAATGAAGAAATTGTTAAAAAAGAAAAAAATGCTTTCTGGTCTCTGTATAAAATTAAATATTATCTTTCACCTTTAAGTAGCATATCCTCGATAGAAGAATTTGAAAAACTTCTTCAATTATTCGAAAATAATGAAGTAGAAGAAATAGTTAAATTTATCACTAATAAAATACAACATAATGAAATTGAGAATCTTATTTATACATTGAAAGAGAAATGGAACGTATTTAAGAAAAAAATTGAAATTAATAAATTTCAAAATACATTTGTAGAAATACTCAACCACCAAAATTTGAGTATCATGAATGACGAATTTTTTAAATTGATAGAAATATTTATGTTCTCAATAGATGATGAGTTACCAGAAAGACTCCAAGATCAAGACATTGAGAAGTATTTCAATAAATTTAATCCTCTTGTGGCAAGAATTAAGAATTTATATTGGAGAGCCCTTATTTTCTATCGTATAAAAGAAAAATTAGTTTGGAAACTTAGAGATTTTGAAGAAAAAGGGAAGAAATGGCAAGAATGTTTAAGGCAAGCGTATCGTGAACAATTTAATAAATTTTTAGAAGATGTTAAAAAAAGGGATGTATTTTTACCCGAAGAGAACTCTGATTTTATTGAGTCAATTTTATTACTTTTTGGGGGCGCTTCCGAGTTATTAAAGAAAGAAAAAATCATTGATAATTGGGTTAAAATAATTGAAACTTTGAAAGAATCTGGAGAAGAGAGTTATAAAAGAAAAGGTGAGGAGTTAGAAGAAATAATTAAGAGCTGGGAAAATATAGAAGAAGAATTTTTTAAATTTCATTTACAATATAAGTGGTTAGATGAAATATTTAGAGATTTGAAAATAGAGTTAGAGAAGAAGAATAAAAAATATTTGAAAAATTAATTTTTCTTATTTGTAGAACCTTTTCTCATCTAACAAATTATAAGAACCCCAAATTTAATTTTCAATAATTTATTTACTCCGGCAGTTCAAAGATGATGGAGTTCGTAGTGGAAAAATCAAACGGCTTCTTTGGCAAATTTTAATAAGATTTCGTATTCTTCTTCATTTTTTACAAATATGCCAATATTGCCGAGTCTTACATTTTTTAAACCTGTTTCTTTTACTGCCTTATAAGCCCCAAGCATTTCATTTAAATCAGGGCTTCTTAGATTTTTTAATTTATATTCTCCAAAAAAGGCTAAAATTGTGAAAGGTATTTCAGGGTTTATTTTTGCAAGATGTTGGGCAATTTTTTTAATCTGATCAGTTTCTACCCATTCAGGAATGTAAAGACTTAGGACTTCTAAGGTAAATCCCCTTTTTAAGATTTCTTCAGGTAATTTCAAAATCCATTCATTTTCGCATCCTGTTAATTTTTTATGAATTTCATTGTCCCATGCTTTAATATCAAGCCAGAAAGAGTCAATTCCAGATTCTTTAAATAAATCTAAATTTTTAGATGTTAAACCATAGCCATTTGTTTCAAATAAGACCCATAAATCTAAATTTAATTCCTTAATTTTTTGAGCAACTTGACAATACCATTCAGGGTTGCAGGCAAGGTCTCCTCCTGTAAAAGCAATTATATTTCTTGCAGGCCCAAAGCCCTGAGGAGAAAACAAAATCTGTTCAGGTTTTAATTTATTCGGGCAATAAGGTGATCTTTTTCCTGCTAAAACACACATTCCGCAATGCCTGCAAAGGTCTTGAGCGTGAAAAGAAGTTGCCCTTTCTTTTGGTTCTTTTACTGTTACAATCTTTGCATATTCTTTAGCAATTTCTACAATATCCTCAGGAGAGAACCATTTTCCGTTTTTATACTGGGTAAATTCCCAGGAATGGCATTTTAAGCATGAAAAATTGCAACCGGATTGATAAATTGAAAGGTAATCCTCTGGACGGGAAAGTTGTATTGATTTGATTAAGCGATACGGCTTATTTCCTTCCCATTTCAAAGTTATATGACAGGCATTATCTTTTAAATATCCCTTAATATTTATTATTTCTGGTTTATAAAAAGTTAAACAACTTCCCTGTTTAAACCCTTGCTCAACCATTCTGCATCTTTGTTCTTTCATTTTTATATTTTAAAGTTATTGACTTTTTAAATTAAAAACTTTATAATTTAAACGAAATTAAAAAGGAGGGTATAATGATAAAAATATTTTTGTTGATTATAATAAGTTCTGGTAAAGATCCTGCTGCATGTCATACAATTGGTGAAGTATGGAATTGTTATACCACAGGATGTCTTGGTGGAGAATGGTCTGCAGGTTCATATGGATTAACATGGCCTGGTGGGATACCGATAAATAATTATTATCTCTGGGGTTCCTATTTTGCAATTGGAGTAAAAGAAAATAATTTCCCTTATGTAACTGCTTGGGATTATCCTTTAGGTGAATGGGCACCCTGTAGTTTAATTTATCATGGTCCTGGAATTTCAGAGGATGATATAATAATGACATGGCATGATTTGATTACAAATCCAAGAAATGCAGCAGGAAGGAGAACTGGTTTAAGGGTTATAATGAAAGCACTTGCCTGGTCGCATGAGCCATGGAACGATTTTATAGGTTATGAAATTTATCTTATATGGAAAAAGGATTCCTGTGATATTCAGAATGTTGGTGAAACACTTGATAGTATTTATTTAGGAGTTATTTTTGATTGTGATGTTTCTGGTGCAGACCAAAGTGACCCCAATATTGATGATATGCCATTTTATGATGGATATGTTGCCCATGAATGGGATACACTTGGATATCCTTATGATTCAATAATTCTATTACCTGATTCATTTATAAATACTCCTGATGGAATTTATGACCAGTATATTGTTTATGGAGATAATCCATGGGAAAATACACTTCATAATGATACTATGATTTTACCAAGAAATTTATCATTTATGTGGGATGATGATAATCCTTCAACACCCGGAAATGATAAGGGAGAAAATGGTGCATCTGCAGGATATGTTGG
Organism: Caldifarciminota bacterium; assembly: GCA_039803745.1. Classification (GTDB taxonomy): domain Bacteria; phylum Hydrothermota; class Hydrothermia; order Hydrothermales; family Hydrothermaceae; genus JBDRZD01. The sequence continues at coordinate 5,365 of JBDRZD010000058.1, read as the reverse complement.
TCTTGCCCTTTTATATTCTCCTACTTCTATAGGTGATACCACATGGATATGTCCTCATTGTGGTGATACATGCAGAATTCCAAGGGTATGGGCACACCATATATGGGATTGGCAAAATGACCCCACTAATGATAGTATTTTTTATGAACATTTAGCAGGTAGACCTGTAAGATTTATGTATAAACCACAAGATCCTTTTGACTATAGATTTTTGCTTTCAGTTGGTCCTTTTAAAATGGCTGATAAGGAGACACTTAAATTTGTTTTTGCAGGTGCAGTTGGACAGGAACTTAATGGTGGAAATGATTCAATTTATGGAAGAGATTGGATAAGGGGGTTAAGGCAAACAATTGATTATGCCTTGGCAGCATATTATACAGGTTCACAAATCTCCGACCCTGTTCATCCATCAGGACCTGATGAAGATATTCATTGGAAAATATTAAAAATTTCAGAGAAAAATTATAATAAAATATCTTTGAATCTGCCAACAATTTTAACTCCATCTTACTCTTTGAAAACAAAAGAAAGTTTGACAATTGAAATATTTAATATATCAGGAAGGAAAATAAAAGAAATTAAAGTGAAAGATTTTGCATTTCCATTCAAAAATTTAAAAGAAGGTACATACTTTTTAAGAATTAATAATGAGAAAAAATTAAAAAGGATAATTCTCATTAAACCTTAGACATAATTTTATTTAACTGTTCTTTACTTTGCTTATTTATCCTTTATTATATATAACTTTATGAAAAAAGTTTTATTTCTCTGCATGCATAATTCTGCTCGTTCTCAGATGGCAGAGGGTCTTTTAAAAAAATTATGTGGAAAAGATTATGAAGTGTATAGTGCAGGAATAAATCCAAAAGGAGTTAATCCATATGCAATAAAAGTTATGGCTGAAATTGGGATAGATATTTCGGGTTATCGTTCAAAGAGTATTGAGGAGTTTAAAGATATGGAATTTGATTATGTTATTACAGTATGTGACGAAACAAAGGAGGTCTGTCCATTTTTTCCAAATGGTAAAAAATATTTACATAAAGCATTTATAGATCCATCAGGTTTTGAAGGTGAGGAGAAGGAAAAGATCGAAGTTTTTAGAAGGGTGAGAGATGAAATAAAGAAATGGATTGAAGAAACTTTTTGCAAGAAATGAAAGGTTTAATTGTTATTGTTGAGGATGAACCTGATATTGCTGAACTTGTTTCCCATCACCTAAAAAAAGCGGGATATAATACTAAAGTTTTTCATGATGGATTTAGTTTTTTTAATTATATAACTCAAAGTATTCCTGACCTTGTAATCCTTGATTTAATGCTTCCTGATATGGATGGCTTTGAAATATGTAAAGAGATCAAAAAAAATGAAAAATGGAAAAATATTCCCGTTATTATACTAACAGTTAGAAATAAGGAAGAGGATAAAATTTTCGGGCTTGAAATCGGTGCAGATGATTATGTAACAAAACCATTTTCACCAAGAGAACTTGTTGCAAGGGTTAATGCAGTTTTGAGGAGATATGCAGAAAGAAAGAATATAATTGAAATATGGAAAATTTTAAAGATAGATATTAATAAATTTGAAGTTTTTGTAAATAATGAAAAAAATAAATTTGCGTTCTGCTGAATTCAAAATATTAAGACTTCTTGCAGAAAGAAAAGGATGGGTTTTTACAAGAAGGCAGATTATTGAATATTTGTGGGAAGAGAAAAAAGATATTTTTGATAGAACTGTTGATGTTCATATAAGAAATTTAAGGAAAAAACTTGGTGAAGCAGGAAATTTAATTAAAAATATAAGAGGGGTTGGATATAAAATTGAGGAGTAGCATATTTCATAAACTTTTTTTGAGTTATGCATCTATTACTTTATTTTTATCTTTTTTTATATTTCTTTTCTCGTATAATTTAGTGAAAAATTCTTATATTAATGAACTTAAAATTCACTTAAAAGATACTGGAATTTCTTTAATGCATAATATTTTTGAGTTTTATAAAAAAGGGGATTATGAGTATCTTGATAAATTTGCAAAGGAGATCGGAGAGAAAATAAATACAAGAATTACCATAATAGATACAATGGGAAATCCTTTGGCTGATTCAAAAGAAAATCCTCGTTTAATGGAAAATCACAGGGATAGACCCGAAATAATAACAGCATTAAATGGAGATATTGGAAGCATTATAAGATACAGTAAAACATTAAAAGAAGAAATGCTTTATGTTGCCTTACCAATTTATGAAAATGGAAGAGTAATCGGTGTTTTGAGAACAAGTATATTTATGAAGGATGTAAACTCTTTGCTATCAGATTTGAGAGAAAGAATTTTGATCTTGACTATAGGAGTTCTTATTTTCTCTTGGTTGATTGCTATTTTAATCTCAAAAAGTGTTACAGATTCTTTAAAGGGGCTATTAAAGGGTTTTAAAAAACTTGCTTCTTTTGATTTTGAAACAAGAATTTTTACAAAAAGGGTAGAATTTATAGAAGTTCCGATTGCTTATGATGGTATAACTGTTGTGGTAAATCGAGACAATACATGGTGTAATGAGATAAAGCTCTCTGAACTTAAAAAATTATGGGAACCAGATGCACAGGGAAAGATTAAGAAATGGTCCCAAATAAGAAATGGATGGCCTGATAAAGAAATTCATTTATTTGGACCCGGTGTTGATTCAGGAACTTATGATTATTTTACAGAAGCAATTATCGGCAAAGAGGGTGCCTCAAGAGGTGATTTTGTGGCTTCAGAGGACGATAATGTTTTAGTTCAAGGAATTTCAAGTGATCCAATTGCACTCGGATTTTTTGGATACGCCTATTATGAAGAAAATAAGGATATTCTAAAAGCAGTAGCAATTGACCCAGAAGATGGGAGAGGCCCAGTTTTACCAACAATTGAAAATATAATGAATGGCAAATATTTCCCCTTGTCTCGTCCTCTTTTCCTTTATATAAATGTAAAATCTCTTCAAAAAATAGAGGTTCAGAAATTTGTTGAGTTTTATTTAAAAAATACAAAAAAAATTGTTAAAGAAGTGGGATATATTCCACTTTCTGATAAAGCTTATGAACTTGCTCTTGAAAGGGTAAGAAGAAAAATAAAAGGGAGTGTATTTGGAGGCGAAGGTTCAAAAATAGGTGTTAAAATAGAAGAAATTCTCAAAATAGAAAAATAAAGGAGGAATGATGAAAAGGATGATTATTTGTGTCATAATGGGAGTTGTATCCATAAACTTTTTAAATGCCCAGGGAAGATTTTCAGGACAGATGTTTGGAGATTATTACTATGTTGCTGCAAATCACGATTCCACCTATAAAGGTGAAAATGGATTCTGGTTTAGAAGGATATATTTTACATATGATTATGGAATAAATGAAAATTTTTTCACAAGGTTTAGAATTGAAGCAAATAGTCCTGATTTTACAAAAAACTCCCAAAAACTTGTTCCTTTTATAAAGGATGCCTATCTTAAATGGAAAATTAAAAAAGTTGATTTAATTCTTGGTATATCACCAACTCCTACATGGGATTTAATAGAAGATTTCTGGAAATATCGCTCTGTTGAAAAGACTCCTCTTGACCTCCAAAAATTTGGGAGTTCAAGAGATTTTGGATTTTCAATTAAGGGAAAAACAGGGAAAGAAGAAAATCTTGGATACCATTTTATGTTTGCCAATGGAGAAGGAGAAAACTCAGAAAATAACAGATTCAAAAAACTTATGGGTGCAATAGATTTTGGAGTTGAACATTTTGTTTTTCAAATCTATGGGGATTTTGAAGAGGGTAAAAAACATACAGATAAATATACCTATCAAGGATTTTTAGGAATTGAATTGGGAAAATTTAGAATAGGAGCACAGTTTGCTTCTCAAATAAGGGAATTTGAACCTGATTCTCAAAAAGTTTATGAAATTTTATCCAGTTTCTTTGTATTCAACTTAAATGAAAAAATCTCTTTTCTTTTAAGATATGATAAAATGTTTGACCCCTCACCTTCTGGGATTTCCTATATTCCTTTTGCTCAGGCAAAATCCAATCTTTTAATTGCTGGAATAGACTTGAGACCTAACGAGGTGATTAGTTTTATTCCCAATGTTGAATATATCTTTTATGATAAAGAAAATGACTATAAACCGGGTTCTGATCTCTATTTAAGGCTTACCTTTTACTATAACTTTAAATAAGGGATAGAAAGAGAGGAATAAAGGTAAAATTATAAAACAACATCAGGAAGAAATTTAAAGATCATCAAAATATTTGAAAAAATTTTTTTATTTTCTTTATAATTCTTTTATGTTAAAATTCAAAAAGGTTATTTTAAGTTTTCCTTTAAATCTTTCTAATAATAACCCCCTCAAATAAGGGGGATTCTTAAAATTTCAAAAGGAGGCCCCCTATGGAAGAAAAAATCAAAGGAACTATTATTGTGTCAAAGATTCTTAAATGGTCAAGGAGATTTCTTGAGGAGGAGGGATTCATTGAAATACTTCCTCTTATTCTTACAAAACTTTCTGACCCTTTACTTTCAATGAATTATGCGAAAACGAAAATTAAAGGAAAGGAATATCTTCTTACTACAAGTATGATATTTCAAAAACAAATCCTTATGAATAGTTTTGACAAGATTTTTATAATTTCACCAAATATAAGGATTGAAAATAAATCAGTTCATCACCTTATAGAGTTTGTTCAGATTGATGTAGAAATAAGAAATGCAAAAAGAGAAGATGTCCTCTCTTTAATAGAAAATCTCTTAATTTATATAATCTCAAACACTAAAAAAGAAATACCTGAAATTGTAAAAGTTCCTGTTCCTGATAAACCCTTTAAAAGAATAACTTTTTTAGAGATGAAAGAAAAATTTGGAGATGTAATAAAGTTTTCAAAAAATATAGAAGAGCCTTATTTTTTAATTGATTTTCCTGAGCATGAAAGAGAGTTTTATGACAAAGAAGATCCTGAAAGAAGGGGAATTTTGCTTGATTATGATCTTATATATCCCTATGGGTTTGGGGAAGGACTTTCAGGAGGAGAAAGGGAATACGAGTATGAGAAAATTCTGGAAAGGATAAAGAGGAAGGGAATGCCATTAGAAATTTTTAAAGAATATCTTGAATATGCAAAAAGAGGATTTTATCCATCAGCAGGCTTTGGTCTTGGTGTTGAAAGGCTTGCAAGATATTTGGGTGGATTTGATGATATTATTAAAACGAGAATTTTTGTTTATTAAGTTGATTTTTTTATAATTTAAATTTTAAAATTAAAACTTCAAAAGGAGGTAAAATATGGTAAAGGCATTTGTTCTTGTAAATGTTGAAGCAAGTAAACATATGGAAGTTCTTGAAAAGGTTAAAAAGA
>JBDRZD010000057.1:0-9850 GCA_039803745.1 Caldifarciminota bacterium | reverse complement strand
ACAATTGCCTGATTTGCAGTATCAGGAGAAAGTTTTTGAGCATAAAGAATTTGCCATCCATTTATATCTTGACTTAGTGGAGTCAAACCATAGGTTAAATAAGAACCATTTTTATACCAACTTACCTGCACCCTTGCATAAACATTTGTATCATTATCCCAGACATATGCGCCTATATAATAATAAGTCCCACCTGTTATAGGAACTGTATCAGAAATTAAAGCATCGGTTAAAGTTGTGGTTGCGCTTTGCCTTTTTATTTTAATTGAAAAATTCCCCTGATAAACTGTATCTTCTTCTTTTAAAATAGGTAAAGCGTAAGGATGGGCAATCTTCCATCCAAAAATTGAATCACCTATCCATTCTTCAAAACTTGGATTTACAAGTAAATTTTGATTTATAAAAAAAATTATGAAAAATTTCATACCTTTATTATAAAGGATTTACAATTCTTCCAAGAAATAAAATATTTTCAAGTTTTTTATCATAGATTAAAAATACAAATGGATGGTCTGCCTTAAAAATTTTCCTAAACCTCACTGCGGTTATCTCCACAACAATACCTGTTGCTGCGGCAGCCTCTGTTCCCTCTTCATTAACTTCTATATATGCCTTATGATAAACATTACTTATAAAAAGTTCTTTTTTACCTGAAATACCTGAAAAATCTGCATCAATTTCTGAAAAAGCATCTTTTATTCCCATTTCATAAAGAACATTATTCAATAAATATTTAGTCTCCATTTTAAATTTAGGAATATAAATATCAACCTCTTCCCTCCTTATATTTTCCTTTATCTCTTTAAATTTCTCATAATTCAAATATTCATTTATTGAATTTATATCCAAACTCTTTGGCAGGAATATAAACATTGAAACCTCCTCTCCATCATATGGGATTTCAATAACCTGCAATTTATCATCTTCAAAATAATTGAAAATCTCTTTTTCCATTTTCATCATTGGTACTTTTATCCTCTTTTCTTCACTTACAAAAAAATCTTCCTCCTTTGTATTCTTTTCATCAAATTTTTTAAGCCAGTTTCCCTTAAAATATATTGCATTTGTAATAACAGCCCTTGTTAAGGCATTCAAACCACCCTGTGGAATCAAATCCTTAATTTTTCCCCTTGTTTTTTCAGAAACCCATGAGTTTATAATTTGCCTTGATTTTTCTGTTTCACCTGCAAAATCAAGATTTTCAATTTCAGAAATATAATATTTTTTAATTATCTCTTTATATTCTTTTAAAATTCTAAAATCTTTTTGAACCCATAAAGCATTTGCCGTATATAAAGTATATTTCTTATCCTCCCTGTTTATTTCATTAAAAACTCTTGCAAAATTTGGTCTTCTAATTTTTTCTTCAGGAAAACCAAAAACATCTTCAATCTCCTTCTTGGTATTTCCCCTTGAACCTTCATAAACGATTAAAAATGCAGAATTTATACTGAGGGGTGAAAAAAATATGTTTTCTTCTTTATCCTTTAATTTAAAATATAACTCAAAGGCAAATTTATTGTTTGATTCACATATTTTTCTGATCCCTGCCTCATTCCATCCCTTTTCATAACCTTTATTTGAAGTATTTTTACTCATAAAAATTATAAAAAATATAAATAAAATATACCTCATTTTTAACCTCCTTTTATTTTAATTATAAAATTTTTAATCACAAATATTCAATCAGTTCTAAAATACCTTTAAGTTTCGCCTTTTTTGATGAATAAAAAACTGCTTTTTCACCTGCTATAAATGGATCTTTTGTCTTTAAATAAAATACTAAAAAAGAGGCACCAAAAACATCACCACATCCTGTAACATCACTTTCATAAATTTCTTCTGGCTCAAATGTTTTTTTAATTAATTTATCATTTTGCTTTAGATATATACAAACTCCTTTTGAACCAAAAGTTAAATTTAAAATTTTTGGTCCTGAATTTAAAATTAAGAAAGATATTAAATCAATTCCCTTTGATGGATCAAGTGCTGTGAAATATTTCATTTCTTCAAGATTCATCTGGATTATATCTGCGCATTTTGCATATTCTTTCCAGTCAGAAAGATAATAAGGGATTAATTTCCCTTTTATTTCTTTTCTTATAAGGCTATGAACATCCATATAAATTGTTCCTTTAAAATTCTCTCTTAACTTAAAAAGAGTTTTAAGGGATACATCCCGTGGAGAGATAAAATTTATTAAAAATGCATCAGAGTCAAGATGTGGCTCAATTCTCTCAAATTCAATCTCCTCTACATAGAATTTTATATTTTCTTTTCTTTCCTCTGGATTAATATATCTTAAAATATTCTTTGTTGTTCCTTCAATTTCTTTTATATATTCAATTTTTATATTTTTAAAATTTGAAAGAAGATTTAAAAATTCTTCCTTTTCATTTTTCCCTATATTTATCAAAGGGATTACAACGCATTCTTTACAAAGTTTTGCAATTGTTAAAATTGTGTATGTGATACCTCCAAAAGATGAAAAACTTTCCCCTTTATATGGATATATTGTATCATAATTTACAGAACCGATTATAGAGACCTTCACAAAATTTCTATACTCATTCCAACTGCTCCGCCTCCTCCAAGACAAAGTGAAGCAAGCCCTTTTTTAAGTTTTCTATCTTTTAAGGCATACATTAAAGTTACAACGATTCTTGCACCTGATGCTCCTATTGGATGTCCAAGAGCAACTGCTCCACCATTAACATTTAATTTATTCATATCTATCTCAAGTTCTTTAACATCTGCAAGAACCTGTGCAGAAAAGGCTTCATTTATCTCAATCAAATCAAAATCGTTTGGATGTTTTAATCCTGTTTTTTCAGTAACTTTTCTAATAGCACCGATTGGCGCAAAGAAAAGGTCTTTTGGCTCAACAAAATGAGATCCATATGCAATTATTCTTGCAAAGGGTTTTAAATTTCTCTCCTTTACAAATTTTTCAGAAGCAATAACGAGAGCAGCAGCACCATCAAAAATACCGGGTGCATTACCTGCTGTGATTTTCCCATCCTTTTTAAAAGCAGGTGGCAATTTTGCAAGTTTTTCAATTGATGTATCAGGTCTTGGTCCTTCATCCTTATCAATTATATTAACCCCTTCTTTTGTTTTCACTTCAACAGGAACTATCTCTTCTTTAAATTTACCTTCATTTGTTGCCCTAACAGCCTTCATATGAGAATTATAAGCAAATTCATCCATCATTTCCCTTGTGATACCTGCTTTTTCAGCAGTATATTCCGCAAGTTCTCCCATATGCTGATTGTTAAAGGAGCACCATAATCCATCATAGATCATATGATCTATAAATTTTATATCACCAAATTTTGTCCCTAATCTTAAAAAGGACATATGGGGTGCATTTGTCATTGATTCCATTCCACCTGCAACAATACAATCTGCATCACCAAGTTTTATTGCCTGAACCCCTAAAATAATTGCCTTTAACGCAGAACCACAAACCTTATTAACCGTAAAAGATGGAACCTCTGGAGGAATACCACCTTTAATTGCAGCAATTCTTGCAGGTCCCTGCCCTACCCCTGCCTGCAAGACACACCCCATTATAACTTCATCAACATCAGAAGGTGAAATACCTGCCCTTTTAACAGCCTCTTTAATTGCAATACCACCAAGTGAGGTTGCAGGAAAAGAAGCAAGTGTTCCCAATAGTCTTCCCATTGGTGTTCTTGCACCACTTAATATATAAACTTCTTGCATAATATCCTCCTTTTTACTTTTAAATTATAATTTTTTTTGAATAAAAAAATCAATTTCTTTATAATTTTAAGGTGAAAAAGTTGAGAAGAATATGCAAAAAGCATAAATTACCTTTAACAAGAAAATGTTATAGATGCAAAAAATCAATATGTAAGAAAGAATTTTTTAAAAAATATCATCATATTTTCTGTTCAAAAAAATGTGCTTATTTGTGGAAAATTGAAAAATATTATCTTACAGAACCTGTTAGAAATTTAATTTTTTATTCTCTACTTGTAATTTTTTCAATAATTTTTATTTTTGGAGTATTCAAAATAAGAAATTTACCAGTTTATGAAAGAATGTATATAAAAAAAATTCCTGTTAAAATGAATGAAGAAACTTTTGATATTAAAAAAATAATGACTGATGAAAAAATAGTATGTTTAACATTTGATGGTGGATTTTATGCAAATAGGGTTGATAGTATAATAGAGATACTCAAAAGGGAAAATATTGGAGCAACATTTTTTTTAACAGGTGAATTTATTAAAAGATATCCTGAAAAAGTAAATAAAATTGCAGAAAATTTTGAAGTTGGGAACCATACATTCTCCCATCCCCATTTAACAAGTTATGAAATAAATAAAACTCATAAAACACTTTCTAATATAAATCAAATTAAAATAATTGAAGAACTCCTTTTATGTGAAGAGATATTTGAAAAATTAACAAATAAAAAAATGGAAAGGATATGGAGGGCACCTTATGGAGAGGAAAATCATGAAATAAAAGAATGGGCTAAAAGGATAGGATATACTCATATAAGATGGACTTATGATACAGAGGATTGGAAAGAAAAAATTTCTTATGAGGAAATTTTGAAGGATATAGTTTCAAAGAAGAACTTAAATGGTTATATATTTCTCCTGCATCTTGGTTCTCCTTATGAACACAAAGAATTTTATATATTTTTAAAATCCCTTATAAAAGAATTAAGAAAAAGAGGATATAAATTTTTAAGTATAAAAGAAGCATTAAAATATCACAAAATTATGATGTGATTCTCAAAATAAGATAAAATATGGGGAGGGTAAAAAGATAACTATCTATTCTGTCAAGGATTCCTCCATGGGCAAGTAAAATGTTAGAAAAATCTTTTATTCCAAGAGACCTTTTTAAATAGGATTCAAAAAAATCACCCATCTGGGCAAAAAGAGGAAGGATTATTGCTGAAATTGGTATTGAAATAACGGGTAGTTCCCAGAATTTAAAAAAAGTTAAATTGAATAAAATAACACCAAAAAGACCACCTAAGAAACCCTCCAATGTTTTATTAGGGCTTATTTTTTCAAATAATTTTGTTTTTCCAAAAAATTTTCCTATATAAAAGGCAAGTGAATCATATATTATTACAGTGAATAAAAGGTAAAAAATTGGCTTTATACCAAGTTCCCTTATTTCAACTGCAAAGGAAAGTAAGAATGGTAAATAAAATAAGATAAAAATAAAGAAAAAGGACCAATATATTCCATTACCAATTTTTAAAAAATTTAAGGAAAAAATAAAAATAAAAAGAACAAAGATGAGTACAGTTTCATAAAAAGTAAAAGGAAGAAAATAGTAAAATGGGAGATAAAGTGGTATAAGAATTAGAAAGGGTAAAATATATTCATTCCCTATTTTTTGTTTTAATATTTTTGAAAATTCAAATACACCTAAAAAAGAAAGAATGGTTAAAAATAAGACTAATAAAAAACCGCCTTTATATATAAAAAAAGATACAATCAAAAAAAGTAAAATTCCAACAATTATTCTTGTAATATGTTCATTGAGACTCCTAATTTTCTTCAACTCCTCCAAATCTTCTTTTCCTTTTTGAAAATTCTTCAATTGCTTCAATGAATTCTTTTTTTCTAAAGTCTGGCCATAATTTATTTGTAAAATAAAATTCTGTATAGGCAATCTGCCATAGCATAAAGTTTGAAATTCTTAACTCACCACTTGTTCTTATAAGAAGGTCAGGTTCAGGTATATTGTTTAGATAGAGATATTTTGAAAATTCTTCTTCTCTTCCCAACCTTTTCTTTTCTTTTAAAATCTTATTTACTGCATCCACTATCTCTTTTCTTCCACTATAATTTAATGCAATTATTACATTCATTCCTGCACAATCTTTTGTTTCCTGCATACATTTTTTTAAAAAAACTCTTATGTCTTTTGGAAGTTCATCTATTCTCCCCATTACCAAAATTCTTATACCATTTCTTTTCAACCCTTCCAATTCCTCTTCCAATGTTTTTTTAAGCAAATTAAAGAGAAAATTGATTTCCTTTTTGGGTCTTTTCCAGTTTTCCCTTGAAAAGGTATATAAAGTAAGATAATTTATACCACATTTTTTTGAAATTCCTATAATCTCCCTAACTGATTCTACCCCTACTTTATGCCCTATATACCTTTCAAACCCCCTTTCTCTTGCCCATCTTCCATTACCATCCATTATGACGGCAACATGATTGGGAATTTTAGAGAGTGACTTCACTCCTCCTCTATTTCCTCTTCTTTCTTTTTGAGAACTTCTTCTATTTTCTTTATGTAATCATCAGTTATTTCCTGAACCTTTTTCTGGTATCTTATAAGGTCATCCTCTGATATTTCTTTATTATCCTTTTTAGCCTTCAATTTCTCATTTGCATCTCTTCTTATATTTCTGATAGCAACCTTTGAATCTTCCGCAAGTTTTCTAACAAGTTTTATAAGTTCTTTCCTCCTTTCCATAGATAAGGGAGGTATTGGTATTTTTAAAACATTACCTTCAATCTTCGGTGTAAGACCAAGCCCTGACTTTAAAATTGCCTTTTCTATTTCTCCTATTGCATTTTTATCCCATGGCTGTATAACAAGAAGACGGGGTTCAGGCACACTTATACCTGCTATTTGAATCAAAGGGGTGGGCATTCCATAATAATCAACCTTTATTGTTTCAAGAATCGCAGGTGATGCTTTCCCTGTTCTTATTCTTGAGAATTCTGTTTTTAAATTTTTTAAAGTCTTTTCCATCCTTTCCTTTGTTTCATTTAAAACTTCTTCCATCTTAAATCCTCCTGACAATTGTGCCTATTTTTTCTCCTTTAAATATTTTTTCAAGGTTACCTCTTTTTGTAAAATTGAAAACAATGATCGGGAGATTATTCTCTTTACATAATGCCACTGCAGAAGCATCAAGGATTTTTAAATCTTTTTTTAAAATTTCATCATAATCTATTTCTTCATAAAATTTAGCATTTGGATTCTTTATCGGGTCTTCTGAATATATTCCGTCAACTTTTGTCCCTTTTAAAAAAATATCTGCCTCTATTTCTATTGCTCTTAAGGCTGCCGCAGTATCTGTGGAAAAATAAGGATTCCCTGTTCCTGATGCAAAGATAACAATTCTTTTTTTCTCAAGATGCCTTATTGCTCTTCTTCTTATATAAGGCTCGGCAATTTGATTCATTTCAATCGCCGAAAGAACCCTTGTAGGAACCCCCATCTTTTCAAGAATATTTTGCATTGCAAGGGAATTTATGCAGGTTGCAAGCATCCCCATATAATCTCCTGTTACTCTATCTATTCCTATTTTTTCACTTTCACTTCCTCTCAATATATTACCTCCACCCACAACAATAGCAATCTCTACTTTTAAATCTTTGAAAACATTTACAATTTCTTCACATATAGAATAAAAAACTTCCTTTGAGAAAATTTTATCCTTTTCACCAAGGATTTGACCGCTTATCTTGATTAGTGCCCTATTTATTCCCAAATTTAAATTTCACCGATTTTGAAGCGAGCAAACCTTTTTACTACAATATTTTCACCAAGTTTTGCAATATACTGTTTTATAAGGTCATAGACAGTAATATTTGGGTCTTTTATATAAGGCTGCTCTAAAAGACACACTTCTTGATAAAATTTTTCAAGCCTCCCTTGAACAATTTTTTCTATAACCTTTTCAGGCTTTCCTTCTTTCCTCGCTTGCTCCTCATATATCTTTTTTTCCCTTTCAATTATTTCTTTGGGAATATCTTCCCTTTTCACTGCAATCGGATTTGCCGCAGCAACTTGCATTGCAAGATTATGAACGAGTTCTTTAAACTCATCTGTTGAGGCAACAAAATCCGTCTCACAATTCACTTCTATCAAGACACCGAGTTTTGCACCTGGATGAATATAAGCATCAATTCTCCCGTCTTTTGCTTCTCTGTCAAGTTTCTTTTCAGCCTTTGCTATTCCTAATTTTCTCAAGATTTCTATTGCTTTTTCAATATCTCCTTCTGCCTCTACTAACGCTTTTTTACAATCCATAATCCCTGCACCAGTCCTGTCTCTAAGTTCTTTCACAAGTTTTGAATCGATATGCATTTTATCCACCCCTTTCAAATTCTTCTTTACCTTCAATTATTGTATCCGCAATTATTTTTGTAATAAATGAAATTGATTTAATCGCGTCATCATTTCCAGGGATAGGATAATCAATTAAATCAGGGTCTCCATTTGTATCAATAAGGGAGACAATTGGTATTGAAAGTTTCCTTACTTCCTTTACCGCTATCTCTTCTTTTACAGGGTCAACAATGTAAACTAAATCAGGCAATTTGTCCATATTGCTTATGCCTCTAAAAAACTTATGAAGCCTTTCATATTCTTTTTCAATTTTAAGCCTTTCCTTTTTTACAAAAAAATCAATTTTCCCTTCCGCCTTCATCCTTTCAATCTCTCTCATTCTCTCAAGTCTCCCTAAAATAGTTGTAAAATTTGTAAGGGTTCCACCAAGCCATCTTTCAACAACAAAGAAAGCACCACACCTTTTTGCTTCTTCTTCAACTATATCTTTTCCCTGCTTTTTTGTGCATACAAATAAAAATTTTCCTCCCTTTAAAGCAATTTCTTTTATCTTCTGGCATGCATGGATAAGGCATTCATAAGTTTTTGAAACATCCAGAATATGATATCCATTTCTTTTTGTATATATATAGGGTTTCATTTTGGGATTCCATTTAAAAGTCCTGTGTCCAAAATGAACACCTGCTTTTAAAAGATCGTCCTTTGTAATATTCTGCAAACTTCTAACGTTTAGAGTACTGATGAGCCCTTCTTCTTTTGGTAAGTCCATATTTCATCCTCTCTTTTTCTCTTGGATCTCTTGTTAAAAGTCCATGAGTTTTTAAAACCTTCCTAAAACCTTCATTGTAAAGAACCAATGCACGAGCGATTGCAAGTCTTAAAGCCTGTGCCTGTGCAGAAACTCCACCACCATCTGCCTTCGCTATCACATCAAACTCGCCCTCTTTTTGTAAAATTCTAAAAGGCTCTCTTAAAAAGAAAATCAAATCCTGTCTTTTAAAATATTCTGACGCCTTCTTACCATTTACTATTATCTCTCCTTTCCCTTTCCTAAGTCTTATCCTTATTCTTGCACACTTTCTGCTTCCTGTAGCAAAATATATCTCATTCATAAGACCTCCTCAGGCTCTATTTTTAATGGACTCTGAGCAACATGAGGGTGTTTCTCCCCGGCATAAATTTTCAATCTTTTAAGCATTTTTCTTCCCAATTTATTTTTGGGGAGCATCCTCTTTACAGCAAGATATATTATATTTTCAGGCTTTTTAATTCTCATTTTTTCAAAGGGAATTTCTTTCAAACCCCCTGGATAAAAAGAATGAAAATAATAAATCTTCTTTTTTTCTTTATTTCCAGTTACTTTCACCTTATCAGCATTTATAACCACAACATAGTCTCCAACATCTATATGGGGTGAATAAATGGGTTTTCTTTTTCCCATTAAAATTATTGCAATTCTTGAAGCAAGTCTTCCTAAAATCTTATCCTTCGCATCAATTAAATACCATTTTCTATCTTTTTCTTCTATTTTTTTAAACACTGTAATATCACTTTTCATTCTATTTCCTCAAATTTTAAAAATCAAATAAAAATTAAGTTTTAAATTATATTAAAAAAAGAAATTTTTTGTCAAATAAGACATTTAAATTGAAAATACTAAAATAAAAAACCCCCCTTAACAAGGGGGGAAAGGGGGTATCTGAGAAATAATTGATTTTAGATAAATATTAGACTCTCAAAGTCTATTTTTGGTTCT
>JBDRZD010000056.1:0-9981 GCA_039803745.1 Caldifarciminota bacterium | reverse complement strand
ACTCTATAGGTAGGAACATCATTTATAATTACACCTCCTACTTCTATTTCTTTAAAAAATTTAAATGCCCTCTTTATATCCTTTGTAAATATTCCGCATTGAAGACCATAAATTGAATTATTTACTTTAAATATTGCTTCATCTTCATCTTTAAAGGTATTTATCACAACCAAAGGTGCAAAGGCTTCTTTTTGACAAACTTTCAAATCCTCCCTTGCATTCTTTACAATGCAGGGATATAAAATACTTCCTTCTCTTTTTATTCCTGGCAAAATCTCTGCTCCATTTTCTTCTGCCTCTTTAAGCCATTCTTGCGCCCTTATTGCATTCGCCTCATCTATCATAGGACCTACATCAGTATCTTCTTTAAGGGGGTCACCTACCTTTAAAGTTTTAACCTTCTCAAGATATTTATCACAGAATTCTTTATAAATTTCTTCTTCAACATAAATTCTTTGAACTGATATACATACCTGTCCTGCAAGAGCATAAGCACCTCTTACCATCCTTTCAAGATATTTTTCCCATTCAGCGTCTTTAAAGACAACACAGGCAGAATTTGAACCAAGTTCAAGCGTAATCCTTTTCATCTTTGCAATCTGTGATATTCTTTCTCCTACTTCAAGGGAGCCTGTAAAACTTATTTTCTTAACATAATCATTTTTAACAATACTTTCACCTACAACACTCCCTGAACCTGTTAAAAAAGCAATACATTCAGGAGGTAAACCTGCTTCAAGAAGTGTTTCAACAATCATTTTCCCAACTTTTGGAGTATAACTTGCGGGCTTAAATACAATGGAGTTCCCACAACCTATTGCAGGTGCTATTTTATGCAATGCAAGATTCAACGGAAAATTAAAAGGTGTTATAATTCCAACAACTCCAAGTGGTTCCCTTATATAAAATCCCATTCTTTTTTCACCAAATCTTGAGGAATCAAATGGCACAACCTCTTCTTTATAATTTTTCGTCTCAATAAAAGAATATATAAGTGTTTCAATTCCCCTTTCTACTTCTAAACGGGCTTCTTTGATTGTTTTACCACATTCAAGGGAAATAGTTTCTGCAAATTCCTCCTTTTTTTTCTCAATTATATTTTTTGCATTTTCAAGAATCTCCGCCCTTTTATATTTTGGCATCTCCTTCATTATCTTTTTATTTTTCTCAAGAAATTCAATAGCCCTATTTACATCCTCTTCTTTTAAAGAAGGAAATTTCCAAAGAGTTTTTCCATCATAGGGATGTCTTACCTCAAAATATTCTTCACCATCAACCCATTTTCCACATATAAAAACTTTCTCTTCCATTTTAAAATTTACTCTCTGTCATTGCTTTTAAAAATTCTTCATTTGTCTTATAAAGTTTCATTTTTTGAAGTAAAAATTCCATTGACTCATCAGGTGCCATATCAGAAAGTATTTTTCTCAATATCCATATCTTATTTAAAACATTCTGGGGGAGTAAAAGTTCTTCCCTTCTTGTTCCAGACCTTTTTAAATCCATTGCAGGGAAAATTCTCTTATCAGAGAGTTTTCTATCAAGAATTATTTCCATATTTCCTGTCCCTTTAAATTCTTCATAAATTACATCATCCATTCTTGAACCTGTTTCTATTAAACATGTTGCAATTATTGTTAAACTCCCGCCATTTTCAATGTTTCTTGCTGAGCCAAAGAACTTTTTTGGCATATGAAGTGCTGTTGCATCAAGACCTCCTGACATTGTCCTACCTGAATGAGGGGCTAAAACATTATATGCCCTTGTCATCCTTGTTAAAGAATCAAGTAAAATTGCAACATCTTCCCCAAGTTCTACCATTCTCTTTGCTTTTTCTAATACAATTTGTGATACCTGAGCATGTCTTTCAGCAGGTTCATCAAAGGTAGAACTTATTATTTCAGCATCAACTTTTCTTTTCCAATCAGTAACCTCTTCAGGTCTTTCATCAATTAAAAGAATAATTAAATAAACTTCTGGGTGATTCTTCTTTATGCTCTTTGCAATTTCCTGAAGCAAAACAGTTTTTCCAGCCCTTGGAGGGGAAACAATAAGCCCCCTTTGACCTTTACCAATCGGAGTAAATAAATCAACAACCCTCATTGAAAAATTCTCTTCCTCTTCCCTTTCAAGTTTGAACTTTTCCTCTGGAAAGAAAGGTATTAGATCATCAAAGAAAGGCCTTTTCTTTATTTCTTCTGGTGGTTTTCCGTTTATGCTTTCAATTTTAACAAGTGCAGGATACTTACCATCCATTTCAGTTGGAACTTTTATAAGACCAGCAACTCTATCACCTGTTCTTAAATTAAATCTTTTTATCTGTGAAAGGGAAACATAAACGTCCTCTGGTCCTTGAAGATAGTTATTTTTAGGGGATCTTAAAAAACCATAACCTTCTGGATGAATTTCAAGTATTCCCTCTCTAAAATCAGCACCTTCCTTTTTGGCCATCTGCTTCATTATCTCATAAACAAGCTCTTCTTTCTTCATGCTGCCCGGGGCTTTTATACCCATCTCCTTTGCTATTTCTATTAATTCCTGCATCTTTTTCTCTTTTAATTCTAAAAGTTCCATATAAACCTCCTCAGATATTTTTGTTTACATTTCAATTCTTAAAATTTCAAGGCAATCCTTTCTTCACCAATATTTAAACCTCTATAAGCCTAAAGCATTTTTGTTCCATTTATAATTAATTCAAATTTCAAACCAAGATATTTTGATGCTTTTGATGCAATAAGCATCCTTTCCATAAAAATCTCAAAATATTCAAAAACTGGCGAAATCTTTGTATCAATTTCAATATTAAAAGTTATTCTTTTTCTTTTTGGATAAACTATTACTCTTGAAGATTTTGCAGAATAATTAACTCTATCATGAATATCATTTCTTATATCTTTTCTTTCCCTCACCCTTTCTCTATGAACATCTGATTTATCTGCTATTATTAAAGCAGCACAAGCAGGAGAAACAGGCACTCCTTCCTCCTCATGGTGATTACCAATAGCCATCGCAACTTCCAGAGCATCTTCCAAATTGAGCCCTTTTCTCAAAAGCAAATTATAAGCAAGCAATGCACCTGTTAAAGCATGCTTATCTCTATTAATTGCATTCCCTATATCGTGTAAAAGACCGGCAAACTCTGCAATTCTGCAAATTCTTTCCTTATAAGATAAACTTCTCAAAATTTCTCCTGCTGTTTTCGCTACATAGGTAGCATGCCTTAAACCATGTTCTGTATAACCAAGAGCTTCAAGATGTTTATCAGCAGCATTTATATAACTTAAAACTTCTTTATCATTTAAAAGAGAATCAAGATCTATCATTTTATTTTTTCTCTTATTTTTTTAATGAGAATTTCAATTCCTTCTTTTATCTTGTTCCTATCTCCTCCACCCCCTTCACCTTTTTCTTCATCTCCACCCCCTTTTGCACCTGTAAAATCACAGAATTTCTTTACAATTTCTTTTGCTTTTATATAAGGAATTAATTCCTTACCAATTCTTGTAAAAAATACCACCCTCCCCTTTTCCTCACCAATTAAAAAAGAAAATTTTTTTTCTTTATTTTTCAAGAATATTCTGTCAGAAACCTTTTTCAGGGTTTTTAAATTAAGGAAAGGCAAATTTTCTATATAAATTTCAAAATCCTTGATTTTTATTGGATTTAAACTTTCAAAAACTTTTTGAGCAAGTAAATCTTCAATTTTTTCTTTTTCTTTTTCAATCTCATCCTTTTCCTTCTTAAATTTTTCCAATTTAGAAATAAGGTTTTCAGCAGGTGAAATAAAAATTTGGGACAGTTCTTTAACTATCCTATCTCTTTCCTGGAAAAATTCAAATGCTTTTTCTCCTGTAAAAGCCTCTATTCTTCTTATACCCCCTCCAATTCCCTCCTCTTTTATTATTTTAAACAAACCTATTTCCCCTGTAAAATTCACATGTGTTCCCCCACAGAGTTCCTTTGAAAATCCCTCAATTTCAACAACCCTTACAATCTCACCGTATTTTTCTCCAAAAAGGGCGATTGCCCCTTCTTCTTTTGCCTCCTTAAATTTCTTGTATTCCCAATTAACTTTTCTGTTTTCTCTTATTTTTTCATTAATATAATTCTCAATTTTCTTTAAAATATTTTCACTTATTTTTTCAAAATGGGTAAAATCAAATCTTAATCTATCAGGTTCTACAACAGAGCCTTCCTGCCTCACATGCTCACCAAGAAATTCTCTCAAAGTATTATGTAAAAGATGAGTTGCAGTGTGAGCCCTCTTACATCCTGCCCTTTTATTCAAATCAATTTTTGCCTTAACTTTAATATTTTCAATTTTACCCTTCTTTAATTCTCCAATATGGACTATATCATCAAAAAACCATTTTGTGTCATTCACAATAAATAAAAATCCATCATTTTCTAAAATTCCACTATCCCCTATCTGTCCACCTCCCTCTGGATAAAAAGGAGTTTTATCAAGAACAATTTCGTATTTCCCATCTTTTCTCTCCCTATACTTTATTATTTCTGCCTCACATTCATTTAAATAATATCCAACAAACTCAGTTTTTAATTCTTTAAAAACTATCCATTTCCCACCTAAATCAACAAATACTTCCTCTTTTTTTGAAATTTCCCTTTGCCTTTGAAGTTCTTCCTCAAATCCTTTAATATCAAGTTTTAAATCCTCATCCTCTGCATATTCTTCAATAAAATCAACTGGAAATCCGTATGTATCATAAAGTTTAAAAATATCTTTACCTTCAATTATTCCTTTATTTTTTGAAATTTCAATAACTTCTCTTAAATAAACTAAATTCTTTGAAAGGGTATTTAAAAATCTTTCTTCTTCGGATTTAATTAAAACACCAGCAAATTCCTTCTTTTCATAAACTTCAGGATATACATTTTCAAATATCTTTGCAACTGATGGAACAAGTTTATATAAAAATGGCTCCTCAAATTCAAATTTTTGAGAAAACCTTAATGCCCTTCTTAAAATCTTCCTTAAAACATAACCCCTTCCAAAATTTGAGGGATAAACACCATCACTTATTGCAAATGCCAATGCTCTAATATGATCAGCAATAACATTAAAAGATATTTTTGCACTTCTATAGGGTCTATTGAATATTTTTTCAAGTTCTTTTATTATTGGATAAAATACATCTGTTTCATAGTTTGATTTTTTATCTTGTAATATAAGTAAAGTCCTTTCAAGCCCCATTCCTGTATCAACTCCCCTATTTTTTAAAGGTAATAAGGTTCCATCTTCTTGCATATCATATTGAGGAAATACAAGGTTCCAGAATTCTATAAATCTATCACAATCACATCCAGGAGCGCAACTTTCTTTTCCGCATCCAAATTCTTCTCCTAAATCATAATATATTTCAGTTGATGGACCGCATGCACCCGTTTTTCCAGCAGGTCCCCAGAAATTATCCTCCTTACCAAGTCTGTAAATTCTTTTCTCATCTAAACCTATTTTTTTATTCCATATCTTAAAAGATTCTTCATCTTCATAATAAACAGAAACAAAAAGTCTTTCTTTATTCATACCAAGAACTTCTATTAAAAATTCCCATGCCCATTCTATTGCTTCTTCTTTAAAATAATCACCAAAAGAAAAATTACCAAGCATTTCAAAGAAAGTATGATGTCTTAAAGTCTTACCAACCTTTTCTAAGTCAGTAACCCTCAAACATTTCTGGCAACTTGCTGCCCTTCTAAAAGACAAAGGAACTGCACCAGAATAATATGGCTTGAATTGAACCATTCCAGCAGTTGTAAATAAAAGGGTGGGGTCATCCTTTGGAATAAGTGAAGAAGAAGGAACAATTTTATGCCCCTTTTCTTCAAAAAATTTTAAATAAGATTCTCTTAACTTATGGGAATCAAACATGTTCTTAAAAAGCGGGAGACGGGATTTGAACCCGCGACCCCTACCTTGGCAAGGTAGCGCTCTACCGGCTGAGCTACTCCCGCAAAAGAAAGATTTAAAGAATTTATATTATACAAGAAATTTCTCATTTTGTCAATTTTTATTTTGTTTAAAAATTCTATCCATAAATCCAACAATTAAAAAATTTATCCAGAAAATAATAAATAAAATATAATCAGGCATTTTTTCAAAAATTATTGCTTCCAATGAAAAAATAATTGAAAGGATAGAAAGAATAAAAAGGGTCTTCCTCTGAGAATTAATTTTTTTTAAAATTCTGTAATGAAGATGGAGGATATCAGGATCAAATATGCTCTTTTTATAAAAAATTCTTCTTAAAACAACCCATATCATATCAGAAATTGGTAAAGAAAGAATCAGAACACATTGAATTGGCTTTATGTTTCCCAAATTTCCTTTTGCTGATAAAACAGAAAGAAAGGTTATAAAAGAACCGATAAAAAGGCTTCCAGCATCCCCTAAAAAGATTTTTGCAGGGTGAAAATTATAAAATAAAAAGCCAAGAGAAGCACCTGCTAAACCTATCCATAGAAAAGATAGATAAAAGTCAGAATTTTTATAATTCAAAAAAGCAAAGGCAAGAGAAGAAATAAAAGAAATACTTGCTAAAAGCCCATCCATTCCGTCTATTAAATTAAAAGAGTTTATAACAGAGGTAATGGCGAATAATGAAAATATCAAAGAAGTTATAAAATTCATCTTTATATTTCCAAATCCTAAAAGATCTCCAAGTTCTTTAACTCTTAAAGGAGTTAACATAAAAAATGTTAAAACAATAAAAAAGGCAATTATCCATTTATAAATGTTTCTCAACCTTAAACCTGCATCATCTATAAAACCGAATATTAAAAAGAACAAAGAAAATAATAGAATATAATAAACAAAATTCTCTTTCAGCAGGAAAAGGAATGTAATAAAAACTGAAAGGGCAACTGCTATTCCACCTGTTCTTGGAACAGGATGTTTATGAATTTTTCTTTCTTCATAAGGATAGTCCATTATTTTTAAATTTTTCCCAATCCTGAAAACTATTGGTGTGAAACTTATTGTTAAAAAAAGTGGAAAAATAAAAGAAAAAATTAAAGAAAAAATGTTAATCACTTATCTCCTCTAAAAATTTTTTCCATTTATTCATAACAATTTCTTTATCAAATATTAAAATTGCAATTTCTCTTGCCCTTTTACCCATTTCTTTTAAATTTTCTTTATTTTCAATTGCCCATTCAATTTTATTTTTAATATCTTCAACATTATCGGGTTCACAAATTATTCCACATTTATATCTTTCTGCAATCAATGAAGAATTTGAACTTTTATGAGAAATTGAAAGAAAAGGTCTTCCACTTGCCAAAATACCATAAATTTTTGAAGGAACACAAGCCCCTTTTGCTTCCTTTTTTAAAGAAACTATATGAAGGTCTGCTGCACTTAAGGAATGAGAAAGAAATTCTTTCTTCTCATATGGTAAAAACAAAATTTTATCTAAAAGATTTTTTTCTTTTACAATTTTGAAAATTTCTTTCTTTTTTACACCATCTCCTATAAAGACCATAGTCCAATCTTTATCCCTAATTTTTTCAAGAGCATAAATTAAATTCTCAAGGTTATGGGGTAAACCAATATTACCTGAATACATTATTAAAAATTTATTATAAAAATTATATTTTTTAAGAAAAAGATTTTTGTCTTTATCTATAGGCACTATTTTTTTAGTATCAACCCAATTCGGTATAACCAATATCTTTTTATCCTTAATACCTTTTCTTTTTACAAGTTCTTTCATATCTTCACCCAAAACTATTATTTTCAAAGAATTTTTTAAGGCTTTTCTATTTAAGTATTCAAAGATATTTACTATAAAATTATTTCTGAATGTATTTAAAGCAATAGCAATATCAGGATATAGATCATTGCAGTAATAAATATAATTCATATTTTTGAGTTTTTTTAAAAAATAAGAGATTATTCCAAGGATTGGTGGGTCTGTTCCACATATTAAAATCTTTGGTCTTATTTTTAAAAGAATAAAGAAAGAATTTATTGAAAAGGTTAACCAGTTTATAATTCTTCCAAAAATATTTTCCTTCCAGAATAATGTATGTCTAATTCTTATGATCTTTATTTTCCCCAATCTCTCTTTCCTATAAAATTTAAATCCATGATTTTTATCTTTTACATAAAATGAAAGCCCACATATAAATGTAATATCAAAATTTTTTGATAAACTTTCAGCAAGTTCTGTAAAAAATTGACCTGTTGCCTCAATATCAGGATAAAATGAGCGATTTATAAAAAAAATTTTATTCATGAATTACAAATTTCCCTATGACTAAAACATCCATCTTTGTTCTTAAAAAACAATCTATTGCTTCTTCTGGCTTATTAACAATTGGTTCGTTCTCATTAAAAGAAGTATTCAATAATAAAGGAATATTTGTTAAATTTTCAAATTCTTTTAAGAGTTTATAATAAAGGGGATTTGTTTTCTTACTTACTGTCTGTAGCCTTGCTGTTCCATCAACATGAACAACTGCAGGAATTAAATCCCTCTTATTTGTTTTTACCTTATACGCAAAGAGCATAAATGGGGAAGTATGTGTTTTTTCAAAATAATCAGAAACTTTCTCTTCAATAATTGATGGGGCAAAAGGTCTAAAGGGTTCCCTGTTTTTTATTCTCTTATTTAAAATATCTTTCATTTCCTTTCTTCTCGGATCACAAAGTATGCTTCTTGCTCCAAGTGCTCTTGGTCCCCATTCAGTTCTTCCCTGAAACCATCCAACAATCTTACCTTCTGAGATATATTTTGCAGTTATTTTACATAAAAGGTCTTCATCAATAATTTTTTCAATTTTAAATCCCCTATTTATTATCTCATTTTTTCTGTTTAAAATCTCCTTTTCAATCTCATCATCAGAGTATTCAGGTCCAAAATAAGCATGCTCCATTATAAAATCTCTCTTATTTTTAAGAATTTGATTGTATAAGTAAAAGGCTGAGCCTATTGAAAGCCCTGCATCACCTGCTGCTGGCTGGATATAAATATTTTCAAAATCTGTATTATCAAAAATCTTTCCATTTGCAACGCAATTAAAAGCACAACCACCTGAAAGGCAAAGATTTTTTAAATTTAATTTATAATATGAATAAAGGGAATTCAAAATATGAAAGAGAACTTTTTCAAAACGGAATTGAAGTGTAGAAGCAATATTTTGGTGTCTTCTTTCAATAATTTCATTTGGCTCTCTTTTTTTACCAAGTCTTTTTTCAAGATAAGAAGAAAACAATATATCTATTTCTGGATAATTTTCAAAATTTAAATCAACCAATTTTTTATGATGAACAAAATACTTAAGTCCGAGTTTAAACAATCTACTTTTTATCTTTAAAATTTCTTCAAATTCCTCTTCAAATTCTGGTTCCCCAAATGCAGCAAGTCCCATAACTTTATACTCATCACCAAATTTCAGAAATCCAAGATATTGTGTTATAGCAGTATAATAAAAGCCTAAGGAATGGGGAAATTTTATTTCACCAAGAATTTTTATTTTATTTCCTTCTCCTATTCCCCACATTGTTGATGCAAAATCGCCAAGTGCATCTGCTGAAAATAAAAATGACTTTTCAAAAGGAGAAACAAAAAAGGATGATGCAATATGGGCTCTATGATGTTCAACATTTACAATTTTTGCCTTTATTTTTTCAGGCGAGATATCAAATATTTCAGAAATTTTATTTTTCAAATCAAATGTTTTTTTCCATGCATTGATTCTTCTAAAAGCAAGTTTAGGTATTTTAATCCCATAAAAAATTTTATTTAAAATCCTTGCTTTTACATTTCTTGGAATTGTTATATAATCAACATCCTTTATATCAACACCTGCTTTCTTTAAGCAGAATTTTATTGATTCCTCAGGAAAACCAGCATAATGTTTTATCCTTTTAAATCTCTCTTCTTCAACTGCTGCTAAAAGTTTTCCATCAACAGCTACACAGGCAGAAGAATCAGGATGATACAAATTAATCCC
>JBDRZD010000055.1:0-10038 GCA_039803745.1 Caldifarciminota bacterium | reverse complement strand
AATCTCTTTATATTTTACTATTTTCCTCCCCATGGAATGTCAGGAAGCATAAGGGCATGCAAGATTGCAAAATATTTGAAAGAAAAAATGGACTTTTTTGTAATATCTTCTAAAACAAAACACTGGGTATATGATAAAAGTCTTTTAGAAGATGTTGAAAATTTAAATATCATAAGAATTTTTGACCCGATTGGATTTTTAATTGGTGGAAAAATAAAGGGAAAAAATGGGAAAAAATTTTTTATTGATTCAAAATTTTTATGGAGATATTTAGCAGAAATTTATATAAAAAAAAGATTTAAAAATGTTAAACTAATATATGTTTCTTCTCCTCCCCCTTCTTCAATAATTCTCGGATATAAACTCAAAAATTTTTTTAATTCAAAACTTTTAATTGAATTAAGGGATGAATGGCTTTCAAAAAATGAAAGAAAGGAAAAGGAAATTTTAGAAATTTTAAAAAATGCCAATGGGATAGTTTATTCTTATGAAGGCTTAATGGAAAAATTTAAAATAAAAGGAATAGTTGCTGAACATGGATATGAAGAAAGGGTAAAAAGTGAAAAGAATAAGGAAAAATTTAAAATTTTTTATACAGGAACTTTAAAAGATGCTCAGGATTCATTTATAAAACTTGTAAGAGAAATCAAAAATTTAAAGGATGTGGAAATCCATTATGCAGGAATTATGCCAGAAAATTTGCCAGAGGACATTAAAAATTTTATCAATTATCATGGATTTGTTTCTTATAAAAATCTTAAGAACTTATTAAAATATGCAAATCTTTTTTTACTTGTATTTGACAAAATAGGCGATTATACTGCTCCAAGCAGATTTTTTGAATACTGCGCCTATGATATACCTATTTTATGTATTGCACCAAAGGGAATATATCTTGAAAGAGTTTTAAAGGAAAGGAATAAGGGGTTTTATTTTTCAAAAGAGGAAATAGAAAAGGCAATAAAGATTATAGAAGAATTAAAAACAAAAGAAATTAATATAGAATTTAGTGGAAATACATGGAAGGAATGTGCAGAAAAAATATATGAATATATCAAAGGAATTTGAATTTTCAATAATAACAGTTACATATAATAGTAAAGAAGTGATAAGGGAATTTTTAAAAGAAGTAAAGAAAATAAAGGATGCAGAAATAATAATTGTTGATAATTTTTCAAAGGATGGAACAAGGGAAATTTTAAAAAATGAAAAGGAAATTAAAAAGATTTTTTTAAATAAAAATAAGGGCTATGCAAAAGCAAATAATATTGGATTTAAAAATTCAAAGGGAAAAATATTACTTTTTTTAAATCCTGACTCTTTTCCCTTAAATTTTGAAATTTCTAAATTAAGAAAAATTGTGGAAAATTATGGAATTGTTGCACCTCTTATTTTAAAGGAAAATAAAGAGATTGAGGATTCAATAAGGGAATTCCCATCCCTTTTAGGATTTTTGCTCCCTTTTTTATGGAAAAAAAAGTTTGATTATACAAAGATCCAAGAAGTCCCGCAACCAATGTTTTCTTCAATATTCATTAAAAGGGAAATTTTTGAAAAATTAAGTGGTTTTGATGAAAGATTTTTTATTTATTTTACAGATGTGGAATTCATGGAAAGGGCAAAAAGGAAAAATATTAAAGCAATTTTTTCACCTGAAATCATTTTTTATCATGAAAGGGGAAAAAGTTCTTTAAAAACAAAATTTATTTTGGGGAGAAAATATCTTGATTGGGGTAGGGGAGCTTCTAAATATTTTTATATTTATAAAAATTTACTTGAAAAATTAATATCAATTCCTTTAATATGGATTTACACAATTGCAAGGTATATTTATATAACAATCCTATGATAGGGGTAATAATAAATCCTTATGCAGGAAATGGGAAAGGGATTAAGAAACTCAAATACATTCAAGATTTTATAAATGAAAAAAAATTAAAATGTAAAATTGAAATAACAAAGAGTAAAGAGGAAGGGAAAGAAAAATTTATTGAATTTCTTGAAAAGTGTGAAAGAATTGTCCTTGTTGGTGGAGATGGAACTTTGAACAATGCACTTCAGGTAGGTGTTGATTTAAATATAGATAAAACAATTGGAATGATACCTGTAGGCTGTGGGAATGATTTTGTAAGGGGAATATATGAAAGAAATCTTCCCTTTTATGAAAAGATGGAAAAAGCCTTCTTTGGTAAGGAAAAATATTTTGATGCAGGAATTCTTGAAAGCAAAGATAAAAAGTTTGTTTTTTTAAATGGATGCGGTTTTGGTATAGATTCAATGACTGCAAAAAAATCTGAAGAATTGAGAGTTTTAAAAGGTATTTTAAGATACTTGATTTCTTTATTTTTAGTTTTAAAGGATTTTAAGCCAATAAAAGTTAAGATAAAATCCCATGATTTTGAATATGAAGGTGAAATAACTTTAATAACCTTTGGAAATGGTAAATATGTGGGTGGTGGATTTAAACTAACACCACTTGCAGATCCATCTGATGGTAAAATTGATGTTTCAATAATAAAAAAAATGAAAAAAATTGAAATATTAAAAAAATTGCCAAAGGCGATTATGGGAACCCACATAAATGATCCTTATTGCATTTATGGGTATTTTGGAAACCCGATTGAAATTGAAAGTGAAAATTATTATAATTTTCATCTTGATGGAGAGATATACGAGATAAGAGAAGAAAAAGTTTTTATAAAGGTAAAAGGAAATTTTTTTAAGTTTTCAATTTAAAAAGGAGGTTTTATGAAATTAAAGGAAGTTTTAAGAGAAAAAATAGAAATAAGGAGAAAAGAAATAAAAGAAATAAGAGAAAAATATGGTAATAAGGTTGTCTCACAGGTTACTGTTGATCAGATATTCAGGGGAATGAGGGGTGTAAAATGCATGATATGGGAAGGCTCTTATGTTGATCCTCAAAAGGGAATTTTTTATAGAGGATATACAATACCAGAATTAAGGGAAAAACTTCCAAAAGTTAAGGATGAGCCCCTTCCAGAGGGTCTATTTTATTTACTTTTAACAGGTGATATTCCCACAATGGAAGAGGTTAAGGAAATTCAAAAAGAACTCAATAAAAGAATGAATGTCCCTGATTATGTATTTAAAATGCTAAAGGCAATGCCAAAAACATCCCATCCAATGGCTTTATTTTCCATGGGAGTTCTTGCATTGAGAGACTTTTCAAAATTCGCAAAATTATATGATGCAGGGAAACTTGCAAAAGAAGAATACTGGGAAATGACCCTTGAAGATTCCCTTGATTTACTTGCAAAGATTCCTGTAATTGCCGCTTTTATATATAGAAGACTTTATAAGGATTCAAAGCATAAAGAACCAGATAAAAAACTTGACTGGGCTGCAAATCTTGCCCATATGATGGGTTATGATAACGAAGAAGTTTATGAGCTTATGAGGCTTTATTTATTCTTACATGCAGACCATGAAGGAGGAAATGTATCAGCCCATACAGGACACTTGGTAGCATCAGCCCTTTCTGATGTATATTATTCCTTTTCAGCAGCAATGAATGGTCTTGCAGGTCCTTTACATGGAAGGGCAAATATGGATACAATGGCATGGCTGCTTCAATTAAAGAAAAAATATAAAGGTAAAATAACAGAAAAAGAGGTTGAAGAATTTACAAAAGAAACACTTGAAAAAGGAGAAGTAATACCCGGTTTTGGGCATGCAGTTTTAAGAGTGGTTGATCCAAGATATATTGCCTTTAGAGATTTTGCATTAAAATATATGCCAGATGATCCAATTTTTAAGATTGTTGATTTAGTTTATAAGGTTGTTCCTGACATACTTAAAGCAACAGGAAAAGTTGCAGACCCTTATCCAAATGTTGATGCCCATTCAGGTTGTGTTTTATACCATTATGGAATAAAAGAATTTCCATTTTATACAGTTTTCTTTGGAATATCAAGGGCACTTGGAATCTTGGCACAACTTGTCTGGGATAGGGCGCTTGGATTTGCAATTGAAAGACCAAAATCTATAACACTTGAATGGCTTAAGGAGAATATAGAAAAAATTTAATTTTGAAATTTTTAATGGTTTAAGTTTATAATTTAACTCTTTATAAAGAAAAGGAGGTTTGAAATGAATGTATTTGAAACATTAAAAGAAATCATCGTGGAAGAACTGGATGTTACACCAGAACAGGTAACACCTGATGCAAGGTTTCAGGAAGACCTTGGAGCAGACTCCCTTGATGTTGTTGAATTAATAATGAAAATAGAGGAAAGATTTGGAATAGAAGTACCAGATACGGATGCAGAAAAGATAAGAACTGTTCAGGATGCTGTAAATTATATAGAAAATAAATTAAAAAAATAATATGGAAAAAAGAAGGGTAGTAATTACAGGAATAGGTATTTTAACATCACTTGGAAAAACAAAAGAGGAAAATTTCAAAAATTTTATTGAAGGAAAAAATGGAATTTCTTATATAGAAAGATTTGATGTCTCATCTTTTCCTGTAAGAATTGCAGCAGAAATAAAAAATTTTGATCCCACTGAAAGACTTGATAAAAAAGAAATTAAAAGAAATGATAGATATACGATTTATGCATTGTGGGCAACTGAAGAGGCTCTTTCTGATTCAAAAATTTTAGAAAAAAATATATATAATCCATATAGAATTGGAGTTATAATCTCGTCAGGAATAGGTGGAATTGAAACTCTTGAAAATGAAAAAGAAATCGCTTTAAAAAAGGGTTATGATAGGGTTTCACCATTTTTAGTTCCAATGATGATTCCTGACATTGCATCAGGAGTTATTTCAATAAAATATGGATTTAAAGGACCAAATTTTGGAATCGTATCTGCCTGTGCATCCTCAGCCCATTCAATTGGTGAAGCCTTTAAAATAATCCAAAGAGGTGATGCAGACTGTATGATAGTTGGTGGTGCAGAAGCACCAATAACGCCTCTTGGTGTTGCAGGATTTGCAAATATGAGGGCATTATCAACAAGAAACAATGAGCCTGATAAGGCATCAAGACCTTTTGATAAAGAAAGGGATGGATTTGTAATGGGTGAAGGAGCAGCAGTTCTGGTTCTTGAAGAACTTAATTTTGCATTAAAAAGAGGGGCAAAAATATATGCAGAAATTGTTGGTTATGGAGCAAGTGCTGATGCATACCACATAACTGCTCCATGTGAGGATGGAGAAGGAGCATATATGGCAATGAAAAAAGCATTAGAGGATGCAGGAATATCACCTGATGAAATAGATTATATAAATTCTCATGGAACAGCAACACCAAGAGGGGATATAGCAGAGACGCTTGCAATAAAAAAACTTTTAGGTGAAAGGGCATATAAAGTTCCTGTGAATGCAACAAAATCGCTTGTAGGGCATCTATTAGGTGCAGCAGGTGCTCTTGAAGGAGCAGTTACTGCATTAAGTATTAAAGAAGGAATAATCCATCCAACAAGAAATTTAACAAATCCTGACCCGGAATGTGACTTAGATTATGTTAAGGATGGGGCAAGAAAAATAAATATAAGATATGCCCTCTCAAATTCTTTTGGATTTGGTGGGCATAATGCTTCTCTTTTATTTAAAAAATTTGAGGAGGGAAAGTGAAAGAGGATAAAAGGAAAGCAATTGAAACTGCTTTAAAACAAATAGAAAAACAATATGGAAAGGGAAGCGTGATGAGATTAGGTGAAGCAAAGGTTGAAAAAATTCCTGTTATTCCAACAGGCTCTATTGGACTTGATATTGCTCTTGGTGTAGGTGGTTATCCAAAAGGAAGGATAATTGAAATATTTGGGCTTGAAGGAACAGGAAAAACAACACTTGCACTCCATGCAATTGCTGAAATACAAAAAGAAGGTGGAACAGCACTTTTCATTGATGCAGAGCATGCATTGGACCCTCATTATGCTCAGAAGGTAGGAGTGAATCTTGACGAGTTATATATCTCTCAGCCTGATACAGGTGAGCAGGCACTTGAAATCGCAGAAAGCCTTGTAAGAAGTGGTGGAATTGATATAATAGTTGTTGATTCTGTTGCAGCACTTGTTCCAAAAGCAGAGATTGAAGGTGAAATGGGTGATATGCAGATAGGACTTCAGGCACGCCTTATGTCACAGGCAATGAGAAAACTTGCAGGTGTTTTATCAAAATCAGGAACATGTGCAATATTTGTAAACCAAGTAAGGCATAAAATAGGTGTTTTATTTGGTTCCCCTGAAACAACACCGGGCGGGCTTGCATTAAAATTCCATGCCTCTGTAAGACTTGATATAAGAAAACTATCAACAATAAAAGTTGGGGAAGAAAATATAGGAAGCAGGGTAAAAGTGAAAGTTGTAAAGAATAAACTTGCACCACCTTTTAAAGAAGCAGAATTTGATATACTCTTTGGAAAAGGAATTTCAAGGGAAGGTGAGATAATAGATATGGGGCTTGATTTAGGAATTATTGAAAGGGCAGGAACATGGTATTCTTATAAAGGACAGCAATTGGGGCAAGGTAGAGATAATGCAAGAAAATTACTTGAAGAAAATAAAGAACTTGCAAAAGAAATTGAAATAGAAATAAAGAAAAAATTAGGAATTATAAAAGAGGAAGAAATTAAAGAAACAAAAACAAAAAAATAGTCTAGAACTTAATTTTTTCAAAATTTTTTATTTCTCCCATAAGAATAATTATATCACCAGGATTTAAAATTTCTTCAGGACCGGGATTAAAAATCATATTATCACCCTTTCTTATTGCAATTGCTATCATTCCATATTTTTCCCTCAGGCCGGAATCTCTTAATTTTTTACCAGAAAATTCATGGTCTTCTTTTATCTCTATTTCTTCAACCCTCAAAGTTAAATGCTGTCTTTGAACAATGAAATCAACAAATTCCAAAAGATTAGGTCTTAAAAGAGTCTGGGCAATCTTTATCCCTCCTTCTTCATAAGGTAAAATTACCCTGTTTGCACCTGCCTTTATGAGTTTTTTATAAGAAAGTTCATCCTCTGCCTTTGAAACTATTAATATACGGGGATTCAATTCTCTTGCTGTAAAAACAATATAAAGGTTATCAGCATCATTACCCAGAAGCGTAGCAATACCCTTTGCCCTTTTAATGCCTGCTTTCAAAAGAATTTCTTCTTCCCTTGCATCACCCTCTATAAAGGCATACCCCTTCTCTCTCAATATTTCAATACATTCAGGGGACTTTTCTATAACAATAAACTCTTTCTTTTCCTTTTCAAGTTCTTTTGAAACAAACTGTCCAAGCCTTCCAAAACCACATATTATAAAATGTCCTTCCATTTTTCTTAAACTCCTCCTACTTCTTGTTAAAAAATCAAAAAGGGTTGTTTCAAAAAATTTCTGTCCAATATTTAAAATTGTATACGAAACAAAACCAAGACCAAAAATAAGATAAAAAATTGTAAATATCTTCCCTAAATTGGTAAGGGGTTTTACTTCTCTGAATCCAACGGTTGTTATTGTTATAACTGTTTGATAAAGCGCATCAATAAAATTAATCTTCTCTATTAAAATATAACCAATTGTTCCTATAAGAATTAAAAAAATTATTCCAATAATATTTATAAAAATTCTCATCAAACTTTTAAAAGTTTACCGTATTTAACACCTTTTGTTGAAATTATCTCATCAGAAATTTTTCTTATTCTAAAAGGTTTTCCCCTTAAAACTGATATCTCAAGACAATTCCTCTCATCAATATGAATATGAAGTGTTGATATTATCTCATCATAATGTTTATGCCCCTTTTCTAAAAGTTTTTTTGAAATTTCCCTCTTCTCGTGCTCATAAACCATTATTAAAATACCATAAACTTCCCCCTTTCCCTTTTCCCATTTTCTTTCCCTTATCCATCCTGTTAAAAGTTCTTCAATTAAATGGGAACGAGACCTATATCCTCCTTTTTTCAAAAATATATTAATTTCTTTTAAAATACTATCATCAATTGAAACACCAAACCTTTTCTTCATAAATTAAACTCTAAAAATTATCTTTTCTTTCTTAAATGTATTTACGCTATAAATAAAAGCAATTAACATATAAAAAATATTAGAGAAAAGTGTTATAAGATATTCAATTAATACAAATTCTCCCTGAAGAATTTTTTTTATGGTGATTGCAATATTCAAAACAGGAATTAAAAAATGATAAGGAGAAAAACTCACGGAGGGAACAAGGGAATAAAAGGCAGGTATTATTACAGCAAATGTAAGGGGTGTCAAAAGGCTCTGTGCCTCTTTATAACTCCTTGCATAGGAGGATATTGCTATTTCTACTGATGAAATCAAAAATGCAAAGGGAATTATAAGCGATGAAATAATGATTATTTCTTTAATACTTATTACTTTAAATATTGATATTTGCGAAATACCTTCTTCCATTAAAAAACCACTTTTTAAAAGGGTTATGGAAAATGAAATTGTTGTAAGTATTGCTGTTATAAATGAAATAACTGTTACAACAAAAATTTTTGATATTATAATTCTGTTTATTCCTGCAGGTGAAGAAAGCAAAATTTCAAGGGTTCTCCTTTCCTTTTCACCTGTAACAAGGTCAATTGCTGGATACATTGCAGATGTTACCATCAAAATAACTATTATGTATCCTAAAAATGTTCCAAAAAAGAAGCCAAAAAATCCCTTAGGAGATTCAATTCCTCTTTCTGATAATAAAAAAGGTATTAATTCTTTTGGTTTTATTCCTTTTTCTTCAAGTTTTTCATTAAACAATTTTTCTTTAAAAAGATCAAGTGCCTTTTTTAACTTTATCCTTGCAAATTCAGATCCCTCCTTTTTAATAAGATATATAATTTCAACAAAAAACTTATCTTCTTTTTTATCAACAACAATTCCTGCATCTATTTTCTTTTTAATTAAAAGAGATTCAGGTTCATTTGTTTCAAAAATCTCAAAATTTAAATCCTTTAAAATATCCCTTATTTCTTTAAATTCAAATTTCTCATAAAACCCTATTTTATATTTCTTTTGTCCAAGTTCTTTAATTGACTTACTCATTATTCCGCCCATAAAAACCATTAAAAAGGGAATACCAAAAACAGGTATTATTATCATATTTATTATCGTTCTTTTATCCCTTAAAACATCAAGAAATTCCTTTTTAAAAAGTGCTTTCATTTAAGAAGAGTTAAAAACATTTCCCTTAAAGTCTTTTTACCTGTTTTTTCTCTCATATTTTCAATTTCTCCAATATAAGTTATCTTACCCTCATTTATAATCCCTATCCTATCAGCAAGATATTCTGCCTGTTCCATAATATGAGTAGAAATTAAAATTGTTTTTCCTTCCTTTTTTAATTTCAAAAGATATTCTTCAATAAGTTTAGCAGCAACAACATCAAGCCCCTGTGCAGGTTCATCAAGAATTAAAATTGGTGGATCAGATACAAGAATTTTTGCTAAAAGAACCTTTTGTTTTGTTCCCTGTGAAAGTTTATCAATTATTGTTTTTGAATACCTTTCAATTCCAAGTGCTTCAAAAACTTCCTTTTTCCTTTTATTTATTATATCCTTTGGAATTCCATATAAACTTGCAAATATTTCAACAAATTCAGAGGGTGTTAATCTATGATAAAGACCTGTATCACCAGGTAAAAAACCAATTGACTCCCTTACTTTTTCAGGCTCCTTTAAAATATTATATCCATTTATAAAGGCTTCACCAGAATCAGGCTTTAAAATTGTTGCAAGAATCCTTAATGTTGTTGTCTTTCCTGCACCATTTGGACCCAAAAGGGCAAAAATTTCTCCTTCTCTTACATCAAAAGAAACACCATCAACTGCTTTTACAATACCCTTTTTTGAATAAAAATATTTTTTTATTTCTTTTACAAGAATTTTACTTTCCATAAAAATTAAATTTTAAAGAAAATCAATAAAATTATCCAAACAATTTGAAATTTTTTATTTTTTCCTTTATAATTTATATACTTTATTCCCCGGTAGCTCAACAGGTAGAGCGGCGGGCTGTTAACCCGAAGGTTGCAGGTTCGAGTCCTGCCCGGGGAGT
>JBDRZD010000054.1:0-10396 GCA_039803745.1 Caldifarciminota bacterium | reverse complement strand
AGTTTTTTAATAAATATTCCTTTCGGTATTATAACAACATTAGTGGTTATGGCTCACGAGATTCCTCAAGAAATAGGTGATTATTCAATACTTATTTTTGGTGGAATGGACAGAGTAAAGGCACTTTTTTATAATTTTATAAGTGCTCTTACTGCTTTTATAGGCGGTCTTTTTGGCTATTTTTTATTTAAAGGGACAGAATATATTCATTACATAATGCCATTTGCAGCAGGTAATTTTTTTTATATTGCAGCATCTGATTTGATCCCTGAACTTCATAAAGAGGTTGATTTTAAAAAGTCTTTAAACTCTTTCATTTTTTTTATTCTTGGAATTTTTATAATGCAATTAATAAAAATAATTTTTAGAGGAGGTGAATGATATTAAAAAAATAATTTTTTTAATGATAATATTAAACTTTTGTGCAAAAAAAATGCCTCCACCAGGAAAACCTGATACACAGCCTCCTGATGTTGAAATTTTAAACCCCTCTGATAGAGATACTCTTGAAGGTGAAATTGAAATAAAAATAGAGGTTAAAGATAAATCAAAGATAATTTATGTTGAAGTTTTTTCAGATGATAAATCCATTGGAAAAGATTCAATTCCGCCATATATTTTTAAATTCCTTCTTTCAGATTCTGTTCATTTTTTAAGGGCAAAGGCAATTGATGAGTGGGATAATATTGGTTATTCAGGAAAAATAAAAATTATAAATAAAGGTTTTAAAAGGGATACTTTAAAATAATTCCTTCTCTTTGATAATCCTTTTCTCTTTTTGATATAATTATATTTCTTTAAATTAAAGGAGGTTCAAATGTTTCTTTGCTTATTTTTTTTACTCTTTGCACAGGAGCAGGAATTAAAAATAGAAAGGATTCTAAATAAAAATTCAAAACCGGAAGAAAGAATTGAGATTGCTAAAAAATATAAGGATGTGGATATAGAAATAAAAGAGCCATTAAAAATTTTAATAAAGACAAATAAGGGTGAATTTCTTTGTGAACTCTATCCCCAGTATGCTCCGAAAACTGTTAAAAATTTTGTTAAACTTTCAAAACTCGGATTTTATGATGGACTTATCTTCCACAGGTATGTTCCTGATTTTGTTATTCAGGGAGGAGACCCTTATGGAACAGGTTATGGAAATGCAGGATACAATATTCCATTAGAGATTAATGAAAAGGCAAAACATGTAGAGGGAGCACTTGGCATTGCAAGGGCTCAAGATCCGAATTCTGGTTCATGCCAGTTTTACATTACTTTAAAAGAAACTCCCCATCTTGATGGAAATTATACGGTCTTTGGTAAAGTTATAAAGGGAATGGATATTGTTAAAAAATTGAGGAAAGGTGATATAATTGAAAAAATAGAAATAATGGAGGACACACAAAAAATAAAAATGAAGGAAAAAGTAAAAAATGTAGAAAAATAAGGAATTAAATATGGGTAATTTTGGTATAATTGTTCATGGTGGAGCAGGAAAGCATAGAGATAGAGAAAGAGCAAAAGAAGGGGTGATAAAGGCGTGTGAGGAAGGATATAAGATTTTAGAAAAAAATGGTTCTGCAATTGATGCTGTATGTGCTGCTGTTTGTGAAATGGAAAATAATCCCTATTTCAATGCAGGATACGGAGCATCTCCAAATCATTATTGTGAGATTGAACTTGATGCTGCAATAATGGTTGGAAATGATTTAAGATTTGGTGGTGTTGCAGGAATTAAAGGATTTAAAAATCCGATATTAATTGCAAGGAAAGTAATGGAAAAAACACCCCATCTTCTTTTAAGTGGTGAAGGTGCAGAGGAATTTGCAATTTCAGAAGGTTTTAAAAGAGAAAATCTTTTAACTTCTGAAAAACTTTCAATGTATGAAAAGGCAATAAATGAAGGAAAAGATTTCTTGCAACATGTATTTTCTGGTGATACTGTTGGTGCCTGCGCAGTTGATAGAAATGGAATAATCGTTGCAGGAACTTCAACAGGTGGAATATTTTTAAAAATGAAAGGAAGAATTGGTGATACTCCATGTATTGGGTGCGGAACCTATGCTAATAGTCTTTGTGCAGTTTCTGCAACAGGGTTTGGTGAGTCAATAATGAGGGTTGTTCTTGCAAAATTTATATGTGATAAGGTAATTGAAGGAAAGGATATAAGTGAAGCATGTAGAATTGGTATAGAAGAACTTGAAAAAAATACAAAAGGGCTTGCAGGAGTTATTGGTATAACAATAAGCTGTGAATTCGGCTTTTATAAAAATACAGAAACAATGCCTGTTGCATTCATTAAAAAGGGTGATAAAAATATAAATTTTGAAATTTAGGAGGTTTTATGAATGAAAAAATATTTGAGGAACTGAATAAGGCAAGTGGATGGATGAAATTTATAGGTATTCTATCAATCATAGCAGGTGCTCTAACTGCATTATCCATTGCAGGAATAATTATTGCATGGCTTCCAATATGGATGGGAGTTGTTCTTTATCAAGCAGGAAATCTTGCATCCTCTGCTTTTTTATCAAAGGATGAAAATAAATTCCTTGAAGCAATTTCAAAAATAAGACTTTACTTTATAATAGCAGGAATTACTTTAATAGTAGGTATTGCTTTTTCGCTTATCACACTTTTTATTGTTTTAATGACAGGAGCACTTATAGGACTCTTAGGATATTAAATCTTAATTTTTAACAACTTAAAGTTTTCTTTTGTTAAAGGGTTTTTTATTATATAAAATTTTTCCTTTATATTTTCTTTAAAGGGTAAAACAGCATAAAAATTTTTATCTTTAATATTTTTATCCTTTAAAATTTTCAATATCTTTTTATAATTTGCTGCCCTTGAAACAAAGGCATCCCCTGGAATTTCTTGCATATTTAAAATATCTTCCCTTATCACTTTAACATTTTCAAGAGACAAAACAATTTTCACCTCTTTTAAAAAAATACTCTTTTTTAGATTTCTTTCTATAAGATAAACTCTTTTATCAGGATTTAATATAGAAATTATAATACCAGGGAAACCTGCACCAGAACCTATATCACTTATTTCCTTTTCTTCTATGAAATTTGAAATCAAAACTGAATCTAAAAAATGTTTCCTTGCAACTGAATAAATATCTTTTTTTGAAACAAGGCTCATCTTTTCATTTTCTTTTATTATCTTTTCATGATATTTTTTAAACTTTTCAACATAAATTTTCTTTTCAGGCAAATTTTTTTCTAAAAAATCAAGAAAAATTTCAATGTCATTTCTTATCTCTTTATGGTTAATCACTTCTTATCTTCTTTTTAAAAAACCTCTTTGAATACACATCCTTTAAAATTAAATCATAGGAATTAATAGAGAAGGGCATATATGGATTATCTTCATAAAAATTATAAGATTTTAAAGAACCACATACACCTTTAATCTTTGCAAGCATTTCATCAAAGGAAGAAAAAGAAACAATTAAATTCTTAATCTCTTTCTTAATACCATTTTTGTAAGATAAAAATCCCTTTTTAATTTCAAAAGAAAGTGATGATTTAAATTCTATATCCTCTATTATAAGTATGCTATCATTTTCAATCTCATAAATTTTACCATCAACAAATAAATTTGTTATAAAAGGGAAAGGGATTGAATAAATTCCTGCTCTTGCATGTCCATTTGAATTTTTGAAATTAAACACTGGCTCCCTTTTTAAAAGAAAATTCTTTAAAATTCCATCTTCAATAAGAATAACCTCTTTTGATTTTACTCCTTCATCATCATAAATTAAATGTCCTGAAAGAGGATATCCATTAAAATATTTTATATCCGGCTTATCATAAATTCTTATATCACCTGTTATCTTATTACCAATTTTATCAAAAAAATCCTTTAAAATTTCACAATTTTCTTTATTTAAAAGAAATCTGTTTTTTACAAGATTTAAAATAAATTTTGATGAAGAAATCCCTCTTAAAACTATATCTCCATTATACTCTTTTATTTCCTTTGCATTAACATATTCTTTAAAACCATCTATAAAAATTTTTATTTCTCTTAAAATATTTTCATTTAAAATTTCATCTATTTTATAACCAAAAAATTCCCTTGAATTTTTATAATATTTACCTTCCTCATCAAAGGCTGAAACTTCAACCTTTAAAAGAAAATAAATTCTATTGTCCTCAATTTCAGTTCCTTCAGTGTTCAAAATTGTTCTTCCCATATTAATAGAGTAAAAATAAGTTTTTAAATTGTATATAAATTTTTCCTTTTTAATCTTTTTATTAAACTCAAAAAACTTATTTCTTATTTCCTCATAATTTATTTTTTCCCTTCTCTTTTCTATATATTTATTTGGAATCTCCTTTGAAAAAGAATAAGAAGTATCTTCTTCAAGAAAAACTGTTCCCTTTTTTTCTTTCTCATAAAAATTCCTCACACTTATTTTATAGGCAAAATCAGTAATTTTCCAGAATACATCCCTTATTCCATGTTCATCATCTTCAAGGGGCAATTTGGGGTACAGGAAATTCTTAAAATCCTCATCCTCTAAAAAATCTGTTAAAATTTTTGTATTAACTCCATCATTTTTATAATCCCCAACCCTTAATTCAACATAGGGAATCCTTAAATTTGTTTTTCTTTCTTCAACTAAATTTTTATCAGAAAATTCTAAATAATAAATTTTTATATCAAAAATTCTATAAAGGATAAAATATGGTTTAATTTCAAAATTTTCATTCAAATATTTAAAATTTTTTTCAATTTCCTTTTTTAAAATATTTCTTATGCCACTTATTATAAAAAATAAAATTAAAAATTTCATGGTCTTGGTAAAAAGGGTGGTTTTAAAAAACTTTTCTCTTTCTTTGCAAGTTCAATTTCTCTTATTAAAACAGAAGGCGAAACAATGCCAACAGGAATACTTCCTGATTCAGCACCACAGAATCCATTATAAACTTTTTGGTCATCACCAAGGAGTATTATATTTTTTAAAGAAATTAAAGGTGTTCCTCCAAACCTGATACCTCTTATATATTCTTCTTTACCATCTAAATATATCCTTTTTGCAACAACTGGTTCTGATTCAAAAGTTTCAAGTGTGAACTTTGTTGTCTGTGTTCTTCCTTCCCTTATTTTTTCAATTATTATCCCATAATCCTTATTTTGGTTTATACATTCTGAAATTAATAATTTTTTTAAAGAATCAAAACTTACAGGACGCAAATTTTCAATTATTAAATTTCCCTGTCTTGGAACAGGAGGATTAAATGAGGAAGAAAGATAAAATGGGGAAGCCCTTGCATGTCCATTTGAATTTTTAAAATTAAGGACAGGTCTTCTTGAAAGTAAAAGATTTTTTAAGATTCCTTTCTCTATTAAAATTACTTTTTTACCTCTTATCCCTTCTTCATCAAAATTATAAAAACCGCTTAAGGGAAAATTTTTATAATATTTTAAATCAGGAGCATCATAAACATTTATAAAATCCTCTAATATTTTTTCACCTATTTTTTCTTTAAAAATTTCTCCTTCAACACGAGACCTTTGCCTGTGCCCCTCAAGTCTATGCCCTAAAATTTCATGAAAGAAAACACCTGATGCAGGTGATTTTATTAAAACAGGACCTTTATAGGCTTCCTGAATTTTTGCATATCTTAAATTCTTAACATTCTCTATAATCTTTTTTGTTAAAAAAATTAAGGAATCATAAGAGGGCAAATCCTTTTCATCAAAGAAAAAAATTGTTTCAAAATCTGATACCCACATTCCATCATCTGTTTTCGTCTCTGCATATATATAAATGTAATTATAATTTCTCTTTTCAAATATTTTTCTTTTTTCTGTATCAACAAAATACTTTCTGTTTTTTATAGAAGTATAAAGAACAGAGGAAGAAATGATCTCTTTTTCCCCTTTAAAAATTTCTGAAATTTCTTTTATAATTTTTTTAATTTTTTCTTCATTTATATTTTTTTCTTTTTTAAAATCAATATAAATTTCAGGAGCCTCTTTTGTAAAACAGGGAAGTGTATCCTCCCTAACTTCCTGAATTATTTTACCCTTTTTTTCAAGATACCTTACCTTTGAAATCTGATAACTTCTCAAACTGATCTTTTTAAGAATTTCTTTGATTGAAGTATCTTCATAAAAGGGGATTTTTAAATCCCTTAAAATATATGATATTACACCCTCCTCTTCCCCTCCAAAGTAAAGTTCATCAGGATATATTGAACTATCAAAATTATAATCACCAATTCTAATCTTTGAATCAATATATCCCTTTTTATTTTCATATTCATTTATTATGTTTCCGAAGGATACCTCAATTTCCTTTCTTTCTTCAAAAATCAACTGGTATTGCATATAATAGGGTTTTAAATCCTTTTTATTTAATTCCTCAAAATTTTTTTGAAGTTCTTTTTCAAGGAAATTCAAAAATTTTTCAGGAGTTATTAAAGAAAAAAACAAAATTAATTTAATCATTTCTTGAAATCAAAATTCCATAAATTTTGTCTTTAAAAATTTTTATTTTTCTCTTCTTTTTTAAATTTTCTATTATTTTTTCAATTTCAAGAAGAGGCAATTTTGAAATCTCTGATAATCTCCACAAGGCACTTTTACCTTTTGTAAATTCAAAAAATATTTCTTCAGGTGTTGGAGATTTTAAAATTTCAAGTTTTTTTGAATTTCTTAAATAATTTAAAAAACCATTTTCAAAAAAGGCATCGTTTACTCTTAAAATATAATTTAAGATATCCATATTCTCTTTTTTAAAAATTTCATAAGAAAAATCAGCCATATTTCTCCTTTTCTCTATCATCTCTGGCACTATCTTAAATTTATAATTGAATTTTTTTGAAAGTTTATCCTCTATTTTTGAAATTTTATTTAACAAAACATCATCAATATTTTCTTCTTTTCCATTCCATAATATTTTTGACTGCAATCCATTTTTTGCTATTATCAATCTATTTATTAAATATTCCCTATATCTTTTTTCATTAAATTCTTCATCATTTAAAAGGAAAAAACCAAGGCAGAGAAATAAATAATCCATTATAAAATCCTTAAAAATTGGTGCATCACCTATCCTTATCTCAATTGTCGGCTTGTATATTAATTTATTATTTAAATCTGTTCCCCATTCAAAAAACCTTTTCTTCTCAATTTCATATCTATTTGGTCTTGATGCCCACCATGCATGAAACAAAATCCTGTAACTTTTATAATTTCCATATATATATTTTGTATATATAGAACTATTTGCAGAAATTGCACCAAGTAAAGGAATATAATTTATCAAACTTCTTTCATATTCAAAAGACTCTTTAAAGGAATAAAAACTTCCAATATGAACATGAAAACCAGCAGTATCACCTGAAAATGGATATGTTCCTGAAAATAAAAATATCAAATTATTTTTCCTTAATTTTTTAATCTCTTCAAAAATTTTCTCTAAAATTTCCTCACTTTCTCTTAAACTCTTCATTATTCCACTTCTTATTTCAAGTATTGGTGATGGAAAATAAATCATAAAATCACATCCTGTATGAGTTCCCCTTATCTTTTTTCTTAAATTATAGGCAATATTAAGAGTTTCTTCCCTTTGAAGGGGAAGAAGTTTTGTATTCAAAACAAATATTTCCCATTCAAATCCAAATGTTAGCATGACACTATAATTTTTGCATTAAAAATTTTTTTAAATTTTTTGTAAAACAACCTAAAATAAAAATAGTCAATTCCATATCCAAAATCAAAATTTATGAGTTTTCTTATCTCAGGTTTTATTTTTATTTTACTTCTATTATTTTCCACAATTATTTTTTTTACAATTCCCAATTCACGGATATGTGTCCATCCACCAAAAAATGGGTAAGAGAAAAGGGGCATTTCTTTCATTTCTTCATTCTCCATATAACTTATAGAATATTCAAAGGGTTTTCCTTTTGTAAAGAATTTTATTTCAAAAAATGGATAAAACTCACTTTCCTTTTTTGATTTTAATGAAAAAGATAAAAAAAGTTTTTTATTTAAGATCTTTATCCTTTTTTCAAATAAAAAATCCTTCTCTTTCCTTTTCCCAAAAAATTCAATTTTATTCCATTTATAATCCAATCTTTTTTCATAAAGACTTCTTTCTTTAAAACCCTGTGAAATTCCGCATCTTGATAATTTCCCCTCTGAAAAAGAAAAATCATCAAAAAACCATTCAAAATTATTTTTTTTATCCAATAGAGATTCTATTTTCCCTCCTTTTTCAGGGTCAATAAGAATTTTTAAAAACTCGTTTTCCAAAAGAACATAATTTTTACCTCTTTCATAAGAAAAATATAAATTTTTTTTATTTTTTACTTTGAAATTTTTATAAAGGATTTCCCTGCTTTTTTCACTGTCAAGAACAAAAAGTTTTCCTTCTTCAAAATTTTCTTCTTTTTCAATATAAATCTTTTTATTTTTT
Organism: Caldifarciminota bacterium; assembly: GCA_039803745.1. Taxonomy (GTDB): domain Bacteria; phylum Hydrothermota; class Hydrothermia; order Hydrothermales; family Hydrothermaceae; genus JBDRZD01. The sequence goes on along the minus strand of JBDRZD010000054.1, from coordinate 1,962 downwards.
ATTTTTTTAAAATATTTAATTTCTTCAGGGAAAATATCTAATGGAATAAACTCAACCCTATCTTTTTCAATTTTGTTTATTTTACCAATTATCCTCATGAGTTTTAAATTATAATTGATTATCATTGAATTTTTTAAATATAATTAAATTTGTGAGAAAATACAGAATAAATTTTCTTAAAGTTTCTTTTCTATTCCTCTTTATTTTCATTTTCTCTTTATCCTTAAGAAAAATAATGGATTATGACCTTGGATTTCACTTAAGAGGTGGAGAATGGATGATTGAAAATAAATCCTTCCATAAATATGATGTTTTTACATATACTGTTAATAATAATGAATATATTGCAATGTACTGGTTATTCCAGATCCTAATATTTTTAATTTATAAAATTTCAGGATACAAAGGTCTTTCCTTTCTAACATCAATTTTAGTTACCCTTTTATTTTTAATAATTTTTTTAAGGATGAATAAAAGGAGAATTCATAAATCTATATCATTTATAGTTATATTAGCAGTTGTTTTAATAGCAGAATTGAGATTTTCTTTAAGACCAGAACTTTTCTCATACATTTTTTTAATTACCATTCTTTTTATTCTTGATGAACATTTTTATAAAAGGAAAAACTATCTTTATCTATTACCTTTTATACAGGTTCTATGGACAAATTTTCATGGAATATTCATTCTTGGATGGGCTGTTATGGGCTTTTATTTTATAAGTTATCTTTATCATTACAAAAAATTTGATAAGGAATTTTTTAAATATGTTTTTATTTCAATCCTTTCCTCTTTTTTAAATCCCTATTTTCTAAAAGGAGTTCTTTTTCCATTTTATCTTTTTACAAGACTTCAAGAAAAAAGTGTATTTAAAGATGTGATTTTTGAATTTACTTCACCATTTTCAAAAAAGGCTTTATTTCTAATGCCAAAAACTCCTTTAATACTTTTTTATATTTTTATTTTTTTAACAATTCTATTTTTTATTTTAACATTTAAAAAGAGAAAAATTCACGAATTTTTAATCCTCTTTTCATTCCTTTATCTTTCTTATACTGCCATTAGAAATATCCCATTATTTTTGATCGCCTCTTCCCAAATCCTTGCCCTTTCCATAGATAATTTTTATGATTCAATTAAAAAATTTTTAAATTATCTTTTTTATGTTTTTGATTTTATTCTCCTTTTATTTTTTATAAGAATACTTACAAATTCCTTTTATTATGATAGAGGCGGAGGAAATTTTGGCATTGGTCTTGATGAAAATGTGCAACCAATAGGTGCTTCTAATTTTATTTTAAAAAACAATTTAAAAGGAAGGATATTGAACGATTTAAATCATGGAAGCTGGCTTATATGGAGTGTAAGAGAGCCTGTTTTTATAGATGGAAGGCTTGAAGTTATGAAAGAAAAGTTTTTTAAAAAATATAAGGAAAGTTTTAAACCTGGCGGTCTTCCGCAGCTTATAAAAGAATATAAACCAGACATTGTTATATTTGATTATTCTTACCCTGAAGCACTTTTCTGGGACAGGGATATAAAGAGTATGCCTGAATGGAGAATGATATATGCTGATGATAAGTCAGTTATATTTGCTCATAGAGATTTTATGCCTCATATTGGAAGAGTAAATTTTATGAAAATAATAAAAGAAATGGGAATTGATACAGTAATAGATGAAAAAGAGGTGTGGGAAATATTAAATAAAAAGAAAAAGTCATGGCTTATAAACTGGTTTGAAGGTTTTTATAAAAGAAAAGAACATGATAGAAAATTTTTAAATTTGGCATTTTATGCCTATTTATCACTTGAATTTAAATGTGCGGAAATTCTCTATCTAAATCTTTTAAAAAGGGATAGCAAATATAGAAAAAGTATTTATTTTAATTTAGGAGCAATTTATTATTTTACAGGTAAATTTGACAAGGCAATATTTTGTTATGAAAAAGTCCTTGAAGAAGA